>NZ_JBFOCS010000007.1:0-78251 GCF_040907905.1 Aeromonas sp. s13
CGACCCTGCCAGGATTTAAAACGGTTAACGCGAGATGTGCGTGGCGGCATCAGCCAGTCACGCGGATCGACGCAAGAGGATAAAGCACAATGTCCAAACAGATTATGGTGCCGGATATCGGCGCCGATGAAGTTGAAGTCACCGAGATCATGGTGGCCGTGGGTGACAAGGTCGAGCTGGACCAGTCCATCATCGCGGTAGAAGGCGACAAGGCCTCCATGGAAGTACCGGCTCCGTCTGCCGGTATCGTTAAAGAGATCCTGATCAAGGTGGGCGACAAGGTTGCCACCGGTTCCCAGATCATGATCTTTGAAGCCGAAGGCGCTGCCGCCCCTGCGGAAGTCGCTGCACCGGTTGCTGCTGTTCCGGCCGCCGCACCTGCCGCTGCCGTGCGCAAAGATGTGCACGTACCGGACATCGGTGACGACGAAGTGGACGTGACTGAAATCATGGTTGCCGTGGGCGACATGGTAGAAGCTGACCAGTCCATCATTGCCGTGGAAGGTGACAAGGCCTCCATGGAAGTACCGGCTCCGTTCGCTGGTCGCGTAGTCGAGATCAAGGTTGCCGCTGGTGCCAAGGTCTCTACCGGCTCTCTGGTGATGGTATTTGAAGTGGCTGGCGCTGCGCCTGCTGCTGTTGCTGCTCCGGCTCAAGCTGCCACGCCCGTGGCTGCTGCCCCGGTTGCCGCCGCAGCCAAAGAGGTCAACGTACCGGATATCGGTGGCGACGAAGTGGAAGTCACCGAGATCATGGTTGCGGTGGGTGACAAGGTTGAAGCCGACCAGTCCCTTATCGCCGTGGAAGGTGACAAGGCCTCCATGGAAGTGCCTGCGCCGTTCGCCGGTGTGGTCAAAGAGATCAAGGTGAAGGCGGGTGACAAGGTCTCTACCGGCTCCCTGATCATGGTATTCGAAGTGGCTGGCGCAGCTCCTGCCGCCGCGCCGGTTGCTCAAGCTGCCGCCCCGGTCGCTGCAGCCCCTGTTGCCGCTGCTCCGGCTCCGGTTGCCCAGGCTGCTGCCGCTGCGACCGATTTCGTTGCCAACGACGCTTATGTACACGCCTCTCCGGCGGTACGCCGTCTGGCGCGCGAGTTCGGTGTCAACCTGGCCAAGGTGAAAGCCTCCGGTCGCAAGGGCCGCATCGTCAAAGAAGACGTGCAAGCCTACGTGAAGGATGCCATCAAGCGTGCCGAGTCCGCTCCTGCCTCTGCGGGCGTAGCCGGTGGCAACGGTCTGGGCGTTCTGCCGTGGCCGAAAGTAGACTTCAGCAAGTTTGGTGATGTGGAAGAGGTCGAGCTGACCCGCATCCAGAAGATCTCCGGTCCGAACCTGCACCGCAACTGGGTCATGATCCCTCATGTCACCCAGTTCGACGAAGCCGATACCACCGAGCTGGAAGCGTTCCGCAAAGAGCAGAACGCGATGCTCGAGAAGCAGAAGGCAGACGTGAAGATCACCCCGCTGGTGTTCATCCTGAAAGCCGCCGCCAAAGCACTGGAAGCTCACCCGCGCTTCTGCAGCTCCCTGTCCGAAGATGGCAGTAAGCTGATCATGAAGAAGTACATCCACATCGGTGTGGCGGTAGATACCCCCAACGGTCTGGTTGTGCCCGTGGTGCGCGATGTTAACAAGAAGGGCATCATGGAGCTGTCTCGCGATCTGGCCGAGATCTCCAAGAAGGCCCGTGCCGGCAAGCTGACCGCTGCCGACATGCAGGGCGGTTGCTTCACCATCTCCAGCCTGGGTGGCATCGGCGGTACCAGCTTTACCCCGATCGTCAACGCGCCGGAAGTGGCCATCCTCGGTGTTTCCAAGTCCGAGATGAAGCCGAAGTGGAACGGTAAAGAGTTCGCGCCGCGCCTGATGCTGCCGCTGGCTCTGAGCTACGACCACCGCGTGATCGATGGTGCTGATGGGGCTCGCTTCATCACCACCATGAACGGCGTGCTGTCCGACATTCGTCGACTGGTCCTGTAAGTGAGAGGGCGGGCCCAGAGCCTGCCCTTTTTACTTCTCATTTCATTAACATGATCGTAAACTTGCCCCGTTTTTTTCACGGCTGCAGCCACCCGTTTCGGTATAAGACTGCGCTGTCCGGGGATATAAGAACGACAAAGAGGTCATGATGAGTAAAGAAATCAAAACCCAGGTCGTAGTACTGGGTGCTGGCCCTGCCGGTTATTCCGCTGCTTTCCGTGCAGCCGATCTGGGTCTGGATACTATTATCGTCGAGCGTTACTCCACCCTGGGTGGCGTCTGCCTGAACGTGGGCTGCATCCCCTCCAAGGCGCTGCTGCACGTTGCCAAAGTGATTGAAGAAGCCAAGGCGCTGGCCGAGCACGGCATCGTCTTCGGTGCACCGCAGACCGACATCGACAAGATCCGTCTGTGGAAAGAGAAGGTTATCAACCAGCTGACCGGCGGTCTGGCTGGCATGGCCAAGATGCGTAAAGTTCAGGTTGTTAACGGCTTGGGTAAATTTACCGGCCCGAACACGCTCGAAGTGACCGGGGAAGACGGCAAGACTACCGTGACCTTCGACAACGCCATCATCGCGGCCGGTTCCCGTCCGGTGAAACTGCCGTTTATCCCGCACGATGATCCCCGCGTATGGGACTCTACCGATGCGCTGGAGCTGAAAACCGTTCCCGGCAAACTGCTGGTTATCGGTGGCGGCATCATCGGTCTGGAGATGGGTACCGTTTACTCCTCTCTGGGTTCCGAGATCGACGTGGTGGAATTTGCCGACCAGCTGGTTCCGGCTGCCGACAAAGACATCGTCAAGATCTACACCAAGCGTGTGGCCAAGAAATTCAACATCATGCTGGAGACCAAGGTCACCGCAGTTGAAGCGCGCGAAGACGGCCTGTACGTCTCCTATGAAGGCAAGCACGCTCCGGCCGAGCCGGTTCGTTACGACAACGTGCTGGTTGCGGTAGGTCGTGTGCCGAACGGCAAGATGCTGGATGCCGAGAAAGCTGGCGTTGCCGTGACCGAGCGCGGTTTCATCGAAGTGGACAAGCAGCTGCGTACCAACGTGGCGCACATCCACGCCATCGGTGACATCGTTGGCCAGCCGATGCTGGCACACAAAGGTGTTCACGAAGGTCACGTTGCCGCCGAAGTGATCGCCGGCAAGAAGCACTACTTCGACCCGAAAGTGATCCCGTCCATCGCCTACACCGAGCCAGAGATGGCCTGGGTTGGTCTGACCGAGAAGGAAGCCAAGCAACAGGGCCTGAACTTCGAAGTCGCCACCTTCCCGTGGGCTGCTTCCGGTCGCGCCATCGCGTCCGACTGCTCCGACGGTATGACCAAGCTGATCTTCGACAAGGAGAGCGGCCGCGTCATCGGTGGTGCCATCGTGGGTACCAACGGTGGTGAACTGCTGGGTGAAATCGGTCTGGCCATCGAGATGGGTGCTGACGCCGAAGATATCGCGCTGACCATCCACGCTCACCCGACTCTGCACGAGTCCGTGGGTCTGGCTGCCGAAGTGTTCGAAGGCTCCATCACCGACCTGCCGAACGCCAAGGCCAAGAAGAAAAAGTAATTTTCTTCCCCGCTTGTCTAAAAAGCCGCTCGAATGAGCGGCTTTTTGTTTTCTCCTTGCAGCCCCGACTTCGACAAAGCCCAATATGCTAAAGATAGGTTTTGGCACTGATGAGAGAGGTACGATGCTAGAAGCACCCATTCCACCCGATGAGGCATTGCGGTTGGAGACCCTGCGGCGGCTCTCTTTGCTCGATTCCGAGGCTGAGGATCGGTTTGACCGGCTGACCCGCATGGCCCGACGGGTGTTCAATGTCCCCATCGCGCTGGTGAGTCTGGTGGATGAAGATCGTCAGTGGTTCAAATCCTGTATCGGACTGGAGGTCCGTGAGACCGCCCGGGACATCTCGTTCTGTGGCCACGCCATCATGGGCAATGAGACCTTTATCGTGCCGGATGCTTCGCAGGATCCCCGCTTTGCCGACAATCCGCTGGTGGTGGGTGGGCCCGGCATCCGCTTCTATGCCGGACAGCCACTGCGGATCGCCAACGGTTGCAAACTGGGGACGCT
Source organism: Aeromonas sp. s13 (assembly GCF_040907905.1). Lineage (NCBI taxonomy): Bacteria > Pseudomonadati > Pseudomonadota > Gammaproteobacteria > Aeromonadales > Aeromonadaceae > Aeromonas > Aeromonas sp. s13. Next base: position 4,066 of record NZ_JBFOCS010000007.1, read on the forward strand.
CTGCATCATAGATACGGTGCCGCGGGAATTGAGCGACGAGGATGTGGGGCTGCTCAAGGATCTGGCGGCGATGGTGGTGCGGGAGCTCGAAGCGGTGCAGCTGGCCACCATTGATGAGTTGACTCTGATCTCCAATCGGCGCGGGTTCGTGATGCTGGCGGAGAAGAGCCTCTCGCTGGCCAGTCGTTTGCAGATGCCACTGGCGCTGCTCTATCTGGATCTCAATGGCTTCAAGGGGATCAACGATCGGTGGGGGCATGCAGAAGGGGATCGGGCCCTGATCGCCTTTGCCACTCTGCTCAAGCAGGCTTTTCGTGGCGCCGACGTGTTTGCCCGCATGGGCGGCGATGAGTTTGCCGTCCTGTTGCCCAATGTGGTAGAGGCGCAGGCGCAACTGGCCTATGAGCGTTTCAATGCCATTTTGGCCGAGCACAATCAGCACAGTGGTTGCGGTTATGCACTGACCTGCAGCACCGGAATTGTCTGCTATGACGGGCGCGGTTGTGCCTCTCTGGCCGAGCTGCTCACCCGCGCGGATGAGCTGATGTATCAGCGCAAACGTGATGGCAAGGGCTGACTGCTATGCCGGATTAGCCGCCACCAAAACAACAGAGAGCGCCACGGGCTCTCTGTTGTTGATGACTCAGGTCAAGGTCGGGGTCAGAGTCGGAAGTTGCCAACCAGCTTGTCGAGCTGACCGGAGAGCTGCTGCAGGCTGCGGCTCGATTCGGTCAGCTGGTGGGCGATATCGGCGGTCTCCATGGTGAGCTGGTTGATGTCTTCCACGTTGCGGTTGATCTCGCCGACCACGCTGGACTGCTCCTCGGTGGCGGTGGCGACCTGGATGTTCATGTCGTTGATCTGGGTGATGTGGGCGGTGATCTGGCCGAGGGCGGCGTTGGCCTCATCGGCCTGGCTCACCACCTCCAGACTCTGGTCGCGCCCCTGTGCCATGGCGCTGACAGCGCGGGCACTCTGCTCCTGCAAGCGGTTGATCATCCCCTGGATCTCGGCGGTCGAGGCGGCGGAGCGGTTGGCCAGATTGCGCACCTCATCTGCCACCACGGCGAAACCGCGACCCTGTTCACCGGCGCGAGCGGCCTCGATGGCGGCGTTCAATGCCAGCAGGTTGGTCTGCTCCGAGATGCTGCGGATGGTTTCAAGGATACTGCCGATGGAGTCGGTCTGGCTCGCCAGCGACTCGATAACCCCTGCCACCTGCTCAATCTCACCGGAGAGGTCGACGATGCCGTGGCGTGCCTGCGCCACCACTACCGCTCCTGCATCGGCCTGATCGTTGGCCTGTCTGGCTACTTCGGCTGCCAGCGAGGCGTTACCTGCGATCTCGCTCACCGTGGCCCCCATTTCATGGATGGCGGTGGCCACCTGCACGGTGCGGTCACGCTGGGCAGTACAGTTATGCTGGGTCAGCTGCGCCTTGTTGGCCACCTCGTTGGCGGTGGCCGCGAGCTGGCGGGAGTTCTCCGCCACCTGCTCGATGGAGCCGTGGATCTTGGCGACGAAGTTGTTGAAACCGGTGGCGACCTGACTCAGTTCGTCACGTCCTTCCACTTTCAGGCGCTGGGTGAGATCCCCATCGCCGCTGCCCAGCTCTTTGAACAGGCGGGCCAACTCGTTAAGCGGGCGGCTGACCGAGCCTGCCAGCAGCATCCCAATCAGACCCATAGCCAGCGCAATCACCAGCGAGATCATCAGGATCTCGTTGCGGGTCTGATCCAGCTCGGCATAGATCTCGGCTTCTGGCACCTGGGCCACCAGATACCAGTCGAGCAGCGGGATATAGCTGCTGGCCAGTACCATGGGCTCACCATTTACCTTGGCGTTGATAACGGCAAAGGGGCGTTTGGCCAGCAGGCTGCCGGTATCTCCGCTGGCAATGTTGCCAAGCGTGTCACGCTCGATGCGGTTGGCCTCGGGGTGCAGTTTCACTTTGCCGCTGCCATCGACCATAAAGACGATGCCGCTCTCTTCCAGCCGGAAGTTGGAGACCATGGTCACCATGGTGTCGAGGGATTTGGCAAAGCCGGCCAGCCCGCGCCCGTTGAGCTGCTGGAAGTTGACGAACAGCTTCACCTCGCCGTTGCTCTCGCGGAAGATACTGAGGGTCATCTCCTTCTGGCTCTTGGTGTAGTCATAGAACCAGGCATCTTGCGTGGGGGTCAGGTTGCGCAGAAAGCCATCCTGGTTGTAGTAGGCTGCACTCTGGCGATCGGCGAAGGAGGCGGTCACCAGACCATACTGGTTGGCCACATCCTTGAGCTGGTTGATGAGGATTGGCTCCTGCTCTTTGGGCATGCCCCGATCCACCCAGTCGAGGATGAAGCGGTCGGTGGCCAGTTGGCGTGCGGCCTGGGCAATGCCGTGGAGATCCTGTTCAATCTCCTTGCTGATCCGCTGGGTCAGGTTGGGGAGCTCCTGCTCGAACATCCGGTTTTCGATCAGTTGCTGGGCCGAGCGTTGGCTGAAGTAGCCTACCAGCAGGCAGGAGACGACCACGGCCAGGGTGACCGTGGCCAGTATTTTCTGTTTAAGAGTGAGGGTTGCCAGCATAAAGGTGCTCAAAAGGTTGAGATTGACGACGCTCATATTAGCGGCAGCGCGGCGCTACCCATGAGGCTTGCAGCCCTTTATTTGCGGATTACGTTTGCGCTCACAGGGGCGGCGACTCGCCCCTTCGCCATGCTGCACTCGCGGGATGCGGATTGACGGTTGCGCTAACTGCCGGGCCCCTTATAGTAGAGGCCATCCTTGGTGACTGACCCTCTGAATAATATGGAAAATATGATGCGCAGCTTAGGTGCGGGATGGACCCGTCTGCTTTTGGTGATGCTGGCGGCCTGCCCGCTGCTGGCTGTGGCGGCACAGGGGGAGCGCCCGAAGATTGCGGTGGTGCTCAGTGGCGGCGGCGCCAAGGGCTCGGCCCATATCGGCATTCTCAAGGTGCTGGAGCAGAAACGGATTCCGGTCGACATCATAGTCGGCACCAGCATGGGCTCTTATGTGGCGGGGATGTATGCCATGGGGCTCAGTGCCGAGGAGGTGGAGCGCACCACCTTGGCCATCGACTGGAACAAGGGGTATCAGGACAAGGTTGGCCGCGACGAGCTGTCGTTGCGTAAAAAGCAGCAGAACGAACAGTATCAGCTGCGCACCGACATCGGGGTGAATGGCGATACCACCCAGTTGCCGGACGGTTTCTTCCAGGGCCAATCCATGGCCAGCCTGCTGCGGGGGGCCACCTCCAACCTGCCGGTGCAGGAGAGCTTCGATGATCTCCCCATTCCCTATCGCGCCATGGCGACCGACATGGAGACGGTCACCCCCTTTGTGCTGGATCACGGCAGCCTTGCCAGGGCGATGCAGGCCTCCATGTCCATTCCCGGTGCCCTCAAGCCGGTGGAGTGGGAGGGGCACATCCTGGCGGACGGCGGCAGCGTCAACAACATGCCGGTGGATGTCGCCAAGGCGATGGGGGCCGATGTGGTGATCGCGGTGGATATCGGTGCCAAGCTGCGTACCCGGGAGTCCCTCAAGTCAGGGTTGGCGATGATTGACCAGCTCACCACCTACATGACCCAGGTGGGCACCGACAAGCAGAAGGCGCTGATGGGACCGAAGGATATTTTGATCGCCCCCGAGTTTGGCGATATGGGGATCGCCGACTTTGCCCGGATGCCGGAGGGGATCAAGGTCGGTGAGACGGCGGCTGACAAGGTGTCGTTGCAACTCGATAAGCTGTCGCTCACCAAGGCGCAGTACAACGCCTATCGCAACCAGAAGCTGAGCCGTCGTGCCGAGCGTAGCGGTCAGCCCGCCTACTTCATCGACAAGGTGGAGATCATCAACAAGTCGCGCCTCTCGGATGAGACGGTGCGCGCCATGCTGAAAGTGCGGCCGGACAAGGTACAGACCAACGAGAGTCTGGAAGCGGGCATTCGCCGCCTCTATGCCCTTGAGTCGTTCGATCGCATCACCTACGAGGTGGAGGAGCGTGACGGGGAGAATGTGCTGCTGGTGGACGCCAGCGAGAAGAACTGGGGGCCGGGCTACCTCAACTTCCAGTTCGGTTTCACCGATGACTTCGAGAACACCTCCAACTACAACGTCGGCATGTCCTATACCCTCACCAACGTCAACGAGTGGGGTGCCGAGTGGCTGACCGAGGCGTCGCTGGGCACGGCCAAACATATCAAGACCGACTTCTATACCCCGCTCGAACCCTCCCAGACCTTCTATGGTGAGGCGAGTCTGGCCTATGACCAGACCCTGCGCCGCCTGTTTTTCCCCAATCCGGATCCCGAGACGGTTTCGATAAGCTATCTCGACTCCGAATACTCCTTCTTCAGCGGCGATCTGGCGGTGGGCTGGAACCGCCAGCCCTGGAGCCGGTTGTCGATGGGACTGGAGGGACAACTGGGCACGATTGATGTGAAGAACTTCAAGGGGCTGGAGATGGATGCCACGGCGTGGGGCCCCTATGTCCGCTTTGAACACGACAATCTGGATAGCCGCTATTTCCCCTATCAGGGGGTGAAATGGGATATGAAACTGGGCCACTCCCACGTCAGTGTGGATGGACTCGAGTCGGCAGATGGCCGCAGTGAAGGCTGGAATTATCAGCTTTCGATGATCAAGCCCTGGTCATGGGACAGGCACAGCCTCAACCTGATCCTCGAAGGGGGTGGATCGGGCAGTGAAGAGGTGGTGCCACTGCATATTCAGGATCTGGGCGGGCTGTTCCGCCTCTCCGGTTTCCAGCGCTACCAGCTGAGTGGTCGCTACAGCCTGTTTGGTGGCCTGCGCTACATCTATCGGGTGGCAGACAATGACTTCGGTGCCCTCAAGATGCCGCTCTATCTGGGTGGATCTCTGGAGCAGGGCGGGGTCTGGAACAAGGGTGAGGATATCAGTCTGGAGAGCTCGTTTACCGCCGGGTCGGTTTATGTCGGGGTGGAGAGCTTCCTCGGCCCTGTGTTCCTCGGCTACGGCATGGCGGAGGGGGGCAATGACGTCTTCTATCTGCAATTGGGCAGTACGTTCGAATAATGCTGAAATGATGCCAATTTGTTAACTCTGGTTGAGGGCGTTCAATTAATTTTCAAAAAATACCAGTCTGTTTAATTGGTTACGATTTTGTGGTGAATAAGTAAACAGGGTTTGGATTTTAATTAGTCGTTAAAACTTATATAGTGGGGAGCACCCTACGGGGTGTCCCGCAAGGACGATCGCCGCGAGCGTGGGCGAACCCCAAAAAAAAGACCAAAGAGGAATTAGTCGTGCTTGAAACATACCGTAAACACGTCGCAGAACGTGCCGCCGAGGGCGTGGTTGCCAAACCTCTGGATGCAGAGCAGGTCGCCGCCCTGGTTGAGCTGCTCAAGAACCCGCCCGCTGGCGAAGAAGACTTTCTGAAAGAGCTGTTGTCCTCCCGTATTCCCCCCGGTGTTGATGAAGCGGCCTATGTCAAAGCCGGTTTCCTCACCGCCGTCGCCAAGGGCGAAGCCCACTCTCCCATCCTGACTGCCGCCGAAGCTGTCGAGCTGCTGGGCACCATGCAGGGTGGTTACAACATTCAACCGCTGATCGACCTGCTGGATCATGCCACTCTGGCGCCGCTTGCCGCCAAGGGGCTCTCCCACACCCTGCTGATGTTTGACTCCTTCCACGACGTGGAAGAGAAGGCCAAGGCGGGCAATGTCCACGCCAAACAGGTGATGCAATCCTGGGCTGATGCCGAGTGGTTCCTCTCCCGCCCGGAGCTGGCCGAGAAGATCACTGTCACCGTGTTCAAGGTGACCGGCGAAACCAACACCGACGACCTCTCTCCGGCACCGGACGCCTGGTCCCGCCCGGATATTCCGCTGCACGCCCTGGCGATGCTGAAGAACGCCCGTCCCGGCATTACCCCGGACAAGGATGGCGCCGTCGGCCCCATCAAGACCATCGATGCCCTGAAAGAGAAAGGCTTCCCGCTGGCTTATGTGGGTGACGTGGTCGGTACCGGCTCTTCCCGTAAATCCGCCACCAACTCCGTGCTCTGGTTCATGGGCGACGACATTCCGTTCGTGCCGAACAAGCGCGCTGGCGGTGTCTGTCTGGGTGGCAAGATTGCCCCGATCTTCTTCAACACCATGGAAGATGCCGGCGCTCTGCCCATCGAAGTGGACGTCTCCAAGCTGGAAATGGGCGATGTGATCGACATCTACCCCTATGCCGGCAAGATCTGCAAACACGGCACCGAACAGGTGCTGGCGCAGTTTGAACTGAAAACCGACGTGCTGATCGACGAAGTGCGCGCCGGTGGCCGTATCCCGCTGATCATCGGTCGCGGCCTGACTGACAAGGCCCGCGAGGCGCTGGGTCTGCCGTTTTCCACCGTGTTCCGTCGCCCGCAGCCGGTGGCCGATACCGGTAAAGGCTTCACCCTGGCCCAGAAGATGGTGGGCAAGGCGTGCGGCGTGAAGGGCATTCGCCCGGGCACTTACTGCGAGCCCAAGATGACCACGGTCGGCTCCCAGGACACCACGGGCCCGATGACCCGTGACGAGCTCAAAGATCTGGCCTGCCTCGGCTTCTCCGCCGATCTGACCATGCAGTCCTTCTGCCACACTGCCGCCTATCCCAAGCCCATCGACGTACAGACCCACCATACCCTGCCGGACTTCATCATGAACCGCGGCGGTGTGAGCTTGCGTCCGGGTGACGGCGTCATCCACTCCTGGCTGAACCGCATGCTGCTGCCGGATACCGTGGGTACCGGTGGTGACTCCCACACCCGTTTCCCCATCGGTATCTCCTTCCCGGCGGGCTCCGGTCTGGTGGCTTTCGCCGCTGCTACCGGCGTGATGCCGCTGGATATGCCAGAATCTGTGCTGGTGCGCTTCAAGGGCGAGCTGCAGCCGGGCATCACCCTGCGTGATCTGGTGCATGCCATCCCCTACGCCGCCATCCAGAAAGGGCTGCTGACCGTCGAGAAAGCGGGCAAGAAGAACATCTTCTCCGGCCGTATCCTCGAGATCGAAGGTCTGCCGACCCTGAAGGTAGAGCAGGCGTTCGAACTGGCGGACGCCAGCGCCGAGCGTTCCGCTGCCGGTTGCACCATCAAACTGGATAAAGAGCCGATCATCGAGTACCTGAAGTCCAACATCGTGATGCTGAAATGGATGCTCTCCGAAGGTTACGGCGACGTGCGCACCATCACCCGTCGCATCAAGGGGATGGAAGAGTGGCTGGCCAACCCGACCCTGATGGAAGCGGACAAGGATGCCGAGTACGCCGAAATCATCGAGATCGATCTGGCCACCATCAAGGAGCCGATCCTGTGTGCGCCGAACGATCCGGACGATGCCCGTCTGCTAAGCGACGTGGCTGGCGACAAGATCGACGAAGTGTTCATCGGTTCCTGCATGACCAACATCGGTCACTTCCGTGCCGCCGGCAAACTGCTCGAGAAGTATCAGGGCGAGCTGCCGACCCGCATGTGGATCGCGCCACCCACCAAGATGGACAAGGATCAGCTGACCGAAGAGGGCTACTACGGCATCTTTGGTCGCGTCGGTGCCCGCATCGAGATCCCGGGCTGTTCCCTGTGCATGGGCAACCAGGCGCGGGTAGCGGAAGGGGCCTCCGTGGTTTCCACCTCCACCCGTAACTTCCCGAACCGTCTGGGTAAAGGTGCCAACGTCTATCTGGCCTCTGCGGAGCTGGCCGCCGTTGCCGCCATCCTCGGCAAGATCCCGACCGTGGCGGAGTACCTGCAGTACGCCAAGGCGCTCGATGCCACTGCGGCAGATACTTACCGCTACCTCAACTTCAACGAGATCGCCTCCTACACCAAGAAGGCCGATGCGGTGATCCTGCAACAAGCCGTTTAACGGAGTTCTTGCGCGATTTGCGCAATAAGAAGCCAATAATGCCGCGTATTTACGCGGCATTATTTATTTGTGTGTTATTCACCGTCTTTTTTGAAGATTGTTTGCACGATCCTTGCTAGAGAGATCCAACCACCTGTTTGGTGGTTCGTTTTATAAACGCTTTGGGTTATGTTGTTCGGTTATGTGCGGTAATGATGAGGCATCGTTATCGAGGGAAAGTGGATATCTGTTCACTGGGTGCTTGCGTTGGCAGGCCTGACGAATTGCGGCGTGGTTCTTTATGTTTCTGTTCAGGATCGATCTCTCCCGAACCGGGTTACGCTTCGGCGGTGCCTTGCTGGTCTTTACCCTGCCGCTGCTGGTGGGAGCTTGGCTCATCCACAGCAATTATGTGCAGGAGCTGAAAGCGGAATCCAGCGCCTCGGCCCACAAGGCTAGAACCCTGATGGAGTCGATGCTGGATCATGCGGAGCAGGCCAATCGCTCCGTGCTGCCTCTGGTGAATGCTCCCTGTCGCGACAACCTGCTGGTGCTGCGCAAGAAGGTCGCCATCGAGCCCTTCCTGCGTTCGGTCAATCTGGTGCGAAACGGCATCATCAATTGCACCTCGCTGTTTGGTGAGGCCAATGATGCCGATGACGGCTCCATTTACACCGGCCGCAAGCTGTTGCTGATGAGTGGCAACCGGGTGCGGCAAAATCACCCGCTGCTGGTAGTGCGCACCGAGCAGGGCAAGGATGCCGCCTTGAGCGCCATCGACAGTACCCAGCTCAGCTTCATGCTCTCCATGAGCGGAAAATCCAGTGCGCTCTATCTGCAGGTGGGGTCTGCCTGGCTCAATGAGTCGGGCCGCTATCTGAGCGAGGCGCCCACCCTCCATCGCGGGATCAGCCAGGCCCTCACCTCATCCCATTATCCTTTCACCATCCATGCCGGTTATGCCATGCCGGTCTACTGGAAGTCGCTGTGGGCCGCGCGGCATGTGGCGCTGTCGTGGCTGGCGGTTTCCTCGCTTTTGCTGGCCTGGCTGGTGTGGTGGGTGCTGGGGCGGCCCGGCTCGCCAACAGATGAGTTGCGACGAGCCCTGCGGGCCAGGGAGTTTGTTCCCTATCTGCAGCCGCTGATTGCCAGCCACGACGGCAAGATGATGGGCGCCGAGGTGCTGATGCGCTGGGAACATGTCAATGAAGGAGTGATCCGGCCCGATCTCTTTATTCCGCAAGCGGAGGAGTCGGGACTGATCGTCCCCATGACCACCCATATCATGAAGCAGGTGGCGACAAGGTTGAACCGCTCTCAGGAGCAGTTGCCCGATGGGTTTCATATCAGCTTCAACATCAGCGCCGCCCATTGCCACGATTTTGCCCTGCTGGCCGAGTGTCGCGCCTTCCTCGGTCACTTTGTTCCCGGCAAGGTGGTACTGGTGCTGGAGCTGACCGAGCGGGAGCTGCTGATGTCAGATCCCCAGACCCTCTCCCTGTTCCGGCAGCTGGACGAGATGGGGGTCAAACTCGCCATCGACGACTTTGGTACCGGCCACTCCAGCCTGGCTTACCTGCAGCAGTTCCATGTGGATTACCTCAAGATCGACAAATCCTTTATTGCCCGCATCGGTACCGAGTCGCTCTCGGAACATATCGTGGATAACGTGATCGATCTGGCGACCCGGCTCGGTCTGGCGCTGGTGGCGGAAGGGGTGGAGAGCGAGCGTCAGGCTGACTACCTCAGGGCCAAAGGGGTCGACTATCTGCAGGGATACCTGTTTGCCCGCCCCATGCCGCTGCGCCAGTTCTGCGAGGAGCTGCTGCCAGAAGAGGCGCAGACCCGCCAGCCAGATGGGGTACGAGGCATCCCGAACGCCACCTGATCTATCGGTGACAGACGGGCGCCCAAGCTCCCGTCTGGCAGGGTAGGGGAGTGCTCTCTCCCTATCCCCCCTCGAGTGCAGGGGCTTGTTTTCCATGCCTTGTGGCTCACTTTTCGGTAGAATCGGCGCTCATTTTGACGTCAGTAAAAGATGAGGCGCGGTATGACGGTTCAGTTCCAGGCATTTCACAGCATCAAGGCGATCGGTAATCGGGAGGTGCTGTTCAACTGGTCGAGAACCAATCCCCTCGGGGCGCTGGATCAGGTGTGGCGTCCGAAAAACCGCGACGAGCTGCAGCAACTGCTGCGGGAACACCCCGAGCGCAAGCTGCGCCTTATCGGCTCCGGCCTCTCTTTCGAGCCCATTCACAGCGTCTATGCCGAGGGCAGTCAGGCGCTGCTGGTGGACTTGCACCACCTGCGCGGCCAGCTGGCGAAAACGGCCGATACCGTGACATATCAGGCGGGGACGCCCCTCGATACCGTTTATGCCGAGCTGATCGCCATGGAGCGGATGCTGCCCGCATCCCCGGGCGTTATCGGCATCCAGACCCTGGGCGGCGCCCTCAGCACCGGCACCCACGGTCAGGGGCTGCACCAGTCTGCCCTCTGCGATGCGGTGGAGGCGATGACGGTGATGCTGGCCAATGGCGACATCATCCGGGTGGATCGCACCGACCCGCGCTTCGGGGCCTTCGTGATGGGGATGGGGATGCTCGGTATCCTGCTCGACGTCACCCTGCGCACCGTGTCCAACCGCATTATGCGCTGCACCAAGTTCACCACCGACTACCCCTTCCTGCTGGAACACAACGAGCGGCTCAACCGCGAGCACGGCTTTGTGAAGAGCTGGTGGTTTGCCTGGACCGGCGAAAGCCACATCTGGCTGGTGGATCCCGCCTCCGAGGAGGAGGTTGCCCGTTATCGTGCCGGTGGCAGCGAGCCGCTGCTGCTGGATGGCGATATCGACGCCCGCATGAATGCCACCATTGATGCCACTTTGCAGAAGATGGCGAAAGACACCAAGGATGAGGCGCTGGCCGGTGAGCACTTCGAGACAGTACGCCGCTTCAAGGATGCCTCCGATCTGGTGGGCAACGTCTACCAAATTCTCTGCAAGGGGATCCCGGCACCTCAGATCAACTGTGAGGTGGCGGTGCCGCTGCATCGCATGAACGAGGCGCTGGAGACTCTGCAAGCGTGGCAGCAGGCCAACCCCGGCGTGTTGCACTACCCCTTTATCCTGCGCTGCACTGGCCCTTCCGAGGCCTGGCTCAGCGCCGCTTATGGCCAGCCGGTCTGCTGGATCGGTTTTCTGGTCTATCTGGCTGCGGACGGCACCTTCGTCAACGGCTCCATGGAGCAGATGCGCGAGCTGCAGCAACTGCTGGTGCCGCTCGGTGGCATTCCCCACTTCGGCAAGCATCTGGCGATGGATCTCTACGACTTCCCGGCCTTGCTGCCGCGCTGGAACGACTTTGTTGCGTTGAAAGCCGAGCTCGACCCCCACGGCCGCTTTGAAAACCGCTGGCTCAGCGACCTGTTTGCCAACCGGTAAGGATCTGACATGACCGATATGCAAGACACTCGAATTCCCGTGACCCTGCTGACCGGCTTTCTCGGCAGCGGCAAGACCACCTTGCTCAACCACTGGGTCAAGCAGCCGGAGCTTGGCGAGTGCGCCGTGCTGATCAACGAGTTCGGCTCGGTGGGGCTGGATCACCATCTGGTGCAACAGGTGGATGAGCAGGTGATGCTGCTCGACTCCGGCTGCATCTGCTGCTCGGTGCAGGGCTCTTTGGTGGAGGCGTTGCAGGGGCTGTTTATGAAGGCCATCCAGCGCAAGATCAAACCGTTCAAGCGGCTGATTATCGAGACCACTGGTCTGGCAGATCCGGCCCCCGTGCTATTTACCCTGCGCGAAGAGGGCTTTATCGCCCAGCGCTACCGCTTCGATGGCACCGTCACCGTGGTGGATGCCGGTCATATCGAGCAGCAGCTGGCAGCCCAATATGAGGCGGTGAAGCAGGTGGCGCTGGCGGATCTGCTGGTAGTGAGCAAGGGCGATCTGGTGGATGACGAGCAGCTAGCACGGGTCGAAGCCCAGCTGGCGGCACTCAACCCGGCGGCCCCGATCCAGCAGGTGACCAATGGCGAACTGTCGCCAGCAGTGCTGGAGAAGTTGGGCGCCTACAACGAAGCTGCAGGGCGCGATGTGCGCCAGCTGCTGGCCTGGCTGCGCACCGAATCCCCCAAGCAGGGGCTGGCGTCACCCATGCAACCGAAGATGCAACCGTTCACCGCTAAGGTGGGCACGGCTGCGCCCACCCACTTCGAGCACGGCAACATCGAAAGTTTCTCCCTGCGTATCGGTGAGCCGCTCAAGCCCTCTCGCCTGCTGGCCGCCATCGATGCGGTGCAGGCCCAATACGGCGATGCCCTGCTGCGGCTCAAGGGGATCTTGCAGCTGGAAGGGGAGAGCCAGCCGGTGGTGATCCACGGTGTCCACGGCCAGCTCTATCCGCTGCAGGCGCTGGGCGACTGGCCGGAGGGCAAGGCCCAGTCCCGACTGGTGTTTATCGTGAAAAGTCAGGACAAGGCCGGTATCGAGCAGCTCTTTATGGCGACCCTCAAGGCCCCCGAGCCCACTCTGGAAGAGCGGCTCAAAGCCATGCTGGGTCAGCCCGACAACTGATCTTGCGCGTTGCAGCTCTCCTGCATCGGGTCAGGACGGCGACGGTTGAACAGCACAAACGCCACCGGCACAAAGTAGAACGAGAGCAGGGTCGCCAGCGCTGTGCCACCGGCGATGGCGATGGCAAAGGGGGGCCAGAAGCCGCCGCCCCCCAGCAATAACGGGATGAAGCCGCCCACCGTGGTGATGGTGGTCGAGACGATGTGGCGGCTGCAACCGGCCACCAGGTCACGGATCTGCGGCAGATTGCCCTGTTGTGCCAGCGGGTCTGCCCTCAGCTCGGCCAGAATGACGATGGCGGCGTTGATGGCCAGCCCCATCAGTCCCAGCAGGGCGATGATCACCGTAAACCCGAAGGGGTAGCCCAGTAGCCAGACCCACAGCAGCCCGAGCCCCGCCGACTGGATCGCCACCAGGGTGACGATGCCTGCCAGCCGGAACGAGTTGAAGCTGAGCACCAGCACGGCCACCAGCAGCACGGCGACCAGGCTGACATGGGCCATCAGATTACCCACCGATTCATCCCGTTTGGCGGCTTCTCCGCCAAACTCCAGTCGATAGCCCGGCGGCAACGCCAGCGCCTTGGCGGCCAGCCTCTCTTTGACCTGCTCCAGCACGGTTTGCGGCAGTACGCCGACCGCCAGATAGGCCTCCAGCACATTGACCCGCTCACCATCCCGACGGCTGATCTCCCCCCAGCTTGGCAGCAGCTCGGGAGTGGCCAGTGCCCGCAAGGTGAGATTGGCTGCCTCTTGCTGGCCGGTGCCGGTGAGCGATAGCGGCACATTGAGCAGCGCATCCGGATCCTGACGCAAGGGCTCGGCCAGCCGTACCCGTACCGGTATTGACTCGGTGCCTTCCAGCACAGTGCCGCCCAACCTGCCATCCAGTGCGCCCGCCAGCCGGGAGGCCACATCGGTCAGGCTCATGCCTGCCAGTCGGGCGGCCTCCTCATCGACCTGCAACCAGAGTTTGGGGGCCCCTGCCTGCAAGGTGGCGCGGGTCTGCACCACGGCCGGGGTATTGGCGAGCAGACTGCGCAGCTCCTCTCCCAGACGGTGTAGTTGTTCAAGGTCGGGGCCAAACAGCCGCAGCTCGACCGGGGCATTGAAAGGCGGCCCCTGTTCCAGCTTGCGCACCAGGATCTGCGCTTCGGGAAATGTTGCATCGAGCCGCTGCTGCAGTTGTGGAATGAGCCGCTCGGCGGCATCGGCATCCTGCAGAGTGATCATCCCCTGGGCGTAATCGGCCCGCCCCTGTTTTCTGGGCACCAGGTTGTAGTAGAAGCTGGGTGCGTTGTCGCCCACCACCCAATCCTGACGAACCAGCTCGGGGAGGCTGGCCAGCTCGGCGGAGATCTCCAGTGCCAGCTCGCGGGTGTGCGCCAGGCTCGCCTGTGGAGAGAGGCTGGCCTCGATGTGGATCATGTCCCGGTCGGCAGGGGGAAAGAACTGTTCGGTGAGGCGGCCCGCCACCCAGAAACCGATCAGGGGCAGCAGACTGACCAGCAGCAGGGGCCGCCAGGGGTGAGCAAGCGCCATGGCGATGCTCTGCTGGAAACGTGCGCTCACCCGGGGCAGGTGCAAGCCATCCTGATACCAGCGTCCCCCCTGATCACTGCCAATCCAGCGAGCTGCAAGGCCAGCCACCAGGGTGTGGGCGATGAGGTAGGATCCCAGCAGCGAGCAGATCACCGCCCAGGCGATGCCGCCGACAAACTCGCCTGCGGGGCCCGGCATCAGAATGATCGGCATAAAGGCGAGCATGGTGGTGAGGGTGGAGCCCAGCAGTGGCAGCCAGAGGTGGCCGATGGCTTCCAGTGCGGCGGCACTCATGGCCATGCCGTGGCGGCGCTGATACTGCACCCGATCCGCCATGACGATGGCGTTGTCCACCATGATCCCGAGCGCCACCACCAAACCGGTGACCGACATCTGGTGAATGGGCAGATTGATCAGGTTCATGCAGGCGAATGAGAATGCCACGGTAAGCGGCAGCGACAGGGCCACGATAATGGCAGCCTTGACCCCCAAGGTCACCAGCAGCACGGCCACTATGATGAGGAAGCCCTGCACAATGTTGATGAGCAGGGTATCGAGCCGCTGATCGGTATAACGCTGCTGATCGAAGCTGGTGACGAGGCCGATATTATCCGGCAAGTCCTGTTGCAGCTGGGCCAGCATGGTATCGACCCGTGCCGACCAGAGGTCGATGCGGTGATCCTGTGCCATGCGCAGGCCGACCACCACGGCCCGTTCACCATTGGCAAAGGCCAGCTGGCTCTCCGGCTGGTGCAGGGTACGCCTTACCTCGGCCAGATCGCCAAGGCGCAGGGTCTGGCCCTGCTCGCCGGTACGCAGCGGGATCTGGCGGATCCGCTCCAGGGTATCGAGGGCGCCGCGGATCTCTACCTGAAAGCGATTGTGGCTGCCCTGCAACTCCCCGGCGGCCACTTTGGCATCGGCACCACTCAGCGCCTGGGCAAGCTGTTCGCCACTCATGCCGCTGGCACTGAGGGCGAGGGGATCGAACCGCACCTCGATCTCCTCCTGCGGTGCCCCGACCCGCTCGACGTATTCGGTGCCCGGCAGCTGGCGAGCCCGGCGTTCCAGCTCGGCGCTGTAGCGGGCGAGGCGATCCAGCTGCGGCTGGCCCGGCCCGCGCCAGACCACATTGACCAGCCGGGTGAAGGGATAGCCTTTCTCATCATCCAGCTTGGGGGCACTGGCGCCGGCTGGCAGTCCGGCGGCAAGATCTGCCAGCCGGTCACGGACTCTGGACCAGACGGGCTCGACATCGCTGACCTCATCCTTGAGCTCCAGATTGATGATGGAGAGACCGGGGCGAGAGCTCGACTCGATCAGCTTGATCTCGCTCTGGGCCCGCAGCCGGTTCTCGATGGGCTCGCTCACCAGCGCCTCCACCCGCTCGGCGCTGGCCCCGGGGAAGTGGGTAACCACGCTGGCAAAACGGCTGGTGAGCTGGGGATCTTCGGTTCTGGGCAGGGTCTGCAATGCCGCAAGGGCGGCCGTCAGCAGCAGCGCGACCGTCAACAGCAGCAGGCGGCCATTCTCGATAAACGGGCGGATCATGACTGTGGCTCCGGATGGCCTGCCTGATGATCCATGCTGGTGGTCAGGGTGACCTGCTGGCCCGGCACCAGTTTATGCAGGCCATCGGTCACCAGCTGTTCTTGTCCATTCAGGGCACCACTGATCCAGGCCCGCTCGCCATCTTGCTGCAGCAGAGTGACGTCCCGACTGACCACCCGGGGTGGCGTTTCGTCGTTGAGCAGATAGAGGGTCCAGCTACCGCGCAATCCCTGGGTCAGCGCGGTGAGCGGTACTTCGTAGGCGCGGGTAGGCTCGCGGGTCTGATGCAACAGGGTGATCAGTTGCCCTTCTGCCAGTTGTTCGCCGCCCCGGGTCAGCTGAAAGCGGGCGGTGCGGGTGTGAGTCTGCCCGTCCACTTGTACCCCCAGATTAAGCAGGCGCCCCTCCAGTGATTGCGCACCGCTTTGCAGGGGGTAGTGTTGGCCGACGATCAGGGTCTCGGCCTGTTTCACCGGCACGCCGATATCGGCCTCCCACTGGCCGCTGCGGGTCAGGGAGAAGAGAGGCTGGCCTGCGGCCACCACGGCCCCCAATGCCTGCTCGCGGCTGACTACGATCCCGTTGAAGGGGGCGCGCAGCTGTGATTTCTCCTGTTTGACCCGGTTGGCTTCGAGGGCGGCGGCCAGCTGGTTGGCGCTTGCCTCCAGCATGCGGACTTTGCCTTGCTGTTCATCCAGCGCCTGACGGGAGCTGAACTGCTGCTGGCGCAGGGCGGTGAGTCGGTCGAGCGTCTGCCGGGCAAGGGTCAGCTCGGCCTCGTTCTGGGCGGCCCGGGCAGCCAGCTCTTTGGCTTCCACTGCCAGCAGCCGGGTGTCCAGTGTGGCCAGCAGTTCGCCAGCCGCGACCGGCTCTCCGCGTCCCTTGTGCAGAGTGGCGATCCGCCCTGCCAGCTCGAAGCCTATCTGGCTGTGCTCGGGAGCGATCACCCGGCCATTGAAACGGTGCAGCACCGGGTAGTGATCGCTGGCTTGCAGCGGCTGGGCGATCACCCGGGTCAGGGCGGGTGTTTCTTCTGACTCTGTGACCGGGCTGCAGCCACTCAGTAACAGCGCCAGCAGGATTAAGCAAAGTGTCATGACATCATCCTCTGGTTGACATAACATCAAATCACACCGGTGAGTCTAGTTTTTCAAAACTAGACTGTCCAGTTTGATTGTGGAGGAAAAATGAACATTTCACCCCGTAGTCAGCAGAAGCGGGCTGCGATCCTCGATGCTGCCGGGCGGCTCTTCTGTCAGCACGGTCTGCATCTGGTCAGCATGGACATGGTGGCCAGTGAAGCGGGCGTCTCCAAGCAGACGGTCTACAGCCATTTTGCCAACAAGGAGTCGCTGTTTGCCGAAGCGGTGGGCAGCAAGTGCGTCAGCAGTGAGCTGATGCCGGAGGTGTTGCTGCGTGGCAACAATGTGCGGGAGAGTCTGATTTCCTTTGGTCGCAGCTTTCGCAAGTTGATCCTGAGCGATGATGCCATCAATATCTTTCGCACCTGCATCAGCTGCAACGATACCCAGCTGGCCACCCTTTTTTTCGAGGCGGGCCCGCTCTATGTGACCGAGATGCTGTCCAACTGGCTGGAGCAGCAAAAGCAGCAAGGCCTGCTGTGCCATCAAGACAGCGAACAGGCCGCCTTGCAGCTGTTGCTGATGTGGCAGGGCAAGGAGCGCATGCTCCGTGAGCTGGGTCTGCCGTTGACCCAGAGCGCTGCCGAGCAGGATGCCTGGACCCTGAGTTGTGTCGATCTCTTTCTGACCGCCGCCGCTCCCCCGCAAAAATAATGGAGGTGGCAATGAGCCACACAGTGACAGATGCCCAGCGCAAGTGGCTGCCCCTGCTGGCGGCGGTCGGTTTCTTTATGCAGGCGCTGGATGGCACCATTCTCAATACCGCCCTGCCCAGCATGGCCGAGACGTTGGGGGAGAGCCCGCTGCAGATGCAGTCGGTGATCATTGCCTACATGTTGACGGTGGCGCTGCTGATCCCGGCCTCCGGCTGGCTGGCTGACAGATTCGGCACCCGTCGCATCTATCTGGCCGCCATCTCGCTCTTTACCCTCGGCTCGCTCGCCTGTGCCGTCTCCAATTCCCTCTCCATGCTGGTGGCCGCCCGGGTGTTGCAAGGGATTGGCGGTGCGCTGCTGATGCCGGTGGGACGATTGGCGGTGCTGCGGGTCTATGACAAGCACGAGCTGCTGCGGGTGATGTCGTTTGTCACCATCCCGGGGCTGCTCGGCCCGCTGATGGGGCCGGCACTCGGTGGCTGGCTGGTGGAAGTGGCGAGCTGGCACTGGGTGTTTCTCATCAACCTGCCGGTGGGGCTGCTCGGCTTTATCGCCAGTTGGCACTTTATGCCGGAGCTGCGGCAGCAGACCGCCCGGTTCGACTGGCAGGGCTTTGTGATGTTCAGCGTTGGCATGGTGCTGGTGTCGGTCGGCTTGCAGGGGCTGGGGGAGCACAGCATCTCTACCGGTTGGGCGCTGTTTGCACTGATCTTCGGCTTGGCGGCGATGGCGAGCTACTGGCTCTATGCCGCCAATGCACCGCAGCCGCTCTTTAGCCTGAACCTGTTCAAGACCGCTACCTTTGCCATCGGCATCTGGGGCAACCTGTTTGCCCGCCTCGGCAGCGGCGCCATGCCCTTCCTCACCCCGCTGTTTCTGCAGCTGGGGCTCGGTTTCTCGCCGAGCAAGGCGGGGATGACTATGATCCCCACCGTGATTGGCGCCATGCTGACCAAGACGCTGGTGAACAAGCTTATTCCGAAGGTGGGCTATCGCCGCATTCTGATCGGCAACACCCTGCTGCTGGGGGCGATGATCGCCAGCTTCTACTTTATCGACAACCAGCTCCCCTACGGGGTCTTGCTGGGGTGGCTGGCGATCTTCGGTGCCATCAACTCGCTGCAGTTCTCCGCCATGAACACTCTCACGCTGCAAGATCTCAGCCCGACCCTGGCCAGCAGTGGCAACGGCCTGCTCTCGGTGGTGATGCAGCTCTCCATGAGCTTGGGGGTGGCGATTGCCGCCAGCCTGCTCGGGCTCTTCTCGGCGGGTACCTCAGCGGCCAACGGCCAGTGGCTGGCCGGGTTCCACCTTACCTACCTCTGTGTCGGGTTGCTCTCCATGCTGGCGGCGCTGATCTTCGCCCAGCTGGCGCGCGATGGGGCTATGCCGTCGGGGCGGGCAGATAGCTGACCTCGCAGGGGAGCTGCGCCAACACTTCGGCCAGATGCTCGGTCGCCAGCAGAAAGGTCTGCTCCGGGTGGCCCGGAGTCCAGGTGAAGGCGGTGTGGTTGAGCAGTTGCGGATCCACCAGTAGCGGAATATCGGCACGGGGCAGGAAGGGGCAGACCGCCCCCGGCAGGCAGCCAATCTCCGCCTGCATCTCTTCGGCGGTGCAGATGGAGGGTTTGGCGCCGAGCGCGGCCTTGACCGCCTTGTTGTCGAGCCGCCCGTCCCTGTGAGTCAGCAGCAGAGCGAAGCGGCCATCCTTGAACTTGAGAAACAGGGTCTTGCTGAACTCCGCCTGCCAGCCGAGGCGGGCCTTGACCTTTTCGTCGGTGGCGTAGTCGAGGATGGGCTCGTGCTCATAGCGTTGGTGGGGCAGTGCGGCCAGCAGCTGGCAGTTGAAATGGTGAATGGTATCGAGTGGCATCTGGTTCTCCTGTAGTGGGCGCTACCCTGCCAGCCTCGCAGGGCCGGGCCCTCTTATTTAGCTATAAACGACAAGGGCGCCGTGAGGCGCCCTTGTCGATCAGTGATGCTGCAATTCGCACGCTTCCCAATGAAAGGGGATGGGGCACAGCTGTTGGGAGGCCTTGTCATAAGCCTGCCACAGCTCGCCCATGGTGCGGCCATCGACAGGGTGGCGCAGTGCGGGGGCCAGCTCGGCCAGCGGCCACAGCACGAAGGCGTTGGTGAGCACTTCACCGCGCGGCAGCACCAGCGGGGTGTCGCAGACCAGATCGCCATAGAGCAGCAGATCGAGATCCAGGGTGCGCGGGGCGAACTTCTTGGCATCCGGCTCGCGGCCGTGGGCGAACTCCATGGCCCGCAGTCGCTGGCAGACGGTGGCCAGCGGCAGCTCGGTCTCGGCAGCGGCCACCAGGTTGTAGAAGGGGCGGCCGTTGAAGCCAACCGCCTCGCTCTCGAATACCCGGGAGACCCGCAGTTCGCCAAATTCGGCGTGCAGGGCATCGAGTCCGGCGCGGATATGGTGATCCCGCTCGATGTTGGAACCCAGGCTGATATAGATGGTGGTCATCAGTTGCTGCTCGCGGCCGGGGTGCGATGGCGCAGGATCTCGACGCCGACACCAGCGGCATTGGGCACGGCGCCCGGTTTGGTGAGGGTCACCTTGACCCACTGCACCCGCTCGTCATCCAGCACCAGCATGGCGACCTGTTCGGCCATGGTCTCGACCAGCTCGACCACCTTGCCGGTGACATGGGCGCAAATCTTGTTGGAGAGGTCGGCATAATCCAATGCCAGCTTGATATCGTCAGTTGCTGCTGCGGGGCGGTTGTCGAACCCCATCTCGAGGTCAAAGCGAAGCTTCTGGCGAATGCCCTTTTCCCACTCATATACACCGATAGTGGTCAAAACCTCGAGTCCGCGAATAAACACCTTGTCCATGACTGTACTTCTTCTTTACTCTTGATGGGCTGTGATGACAGCGCAGGGATGCTGGCCGGGCAACAGGCTTGCCGAGGCGCTCTGGGTGGGCATGGGCCCATGCCAGCGTATGTGGCCCGCATCATACCCCATTCATATCGTGGTAAAAACGACCAAGATGACGGCCCTGACGATTTTGATGATTATTCTGGCCTACCTGGGTGGTTCACTATCCAGTGCTGTGCTGGTCTCCCGCTGCACCGGTCTGCCCGACCCGCGGGATCATGGCTCCCACAATCCGGGGGCAACCAATGTGCTGCGCCTCGGTGGCCGGATGGCGGCGCTGGTGGTGCTGGTGCTCGATGTGCTCAAGGGTACTGTGCCCGTCTATCTCGCTTGGTATCTGCAGATCAAACCCGTCTACCTCGGCTTTATCGGGGTCGCCGCCTGTCTCGGCCATATGTACCCCATCTTCTTTCATTTTCGTGGTGGCAAGGGGGTGGCGACGGCGCTGGGGACCATGATGCCCATCGGTTTCACCATGGGGGGCGCCGTGATTGGCACTTGGCTGCTGGTGCTGCTGGTAAGTGGCTACTCCTCGCTGGCCTCCATCATTACCGTGCTGCTGACGCCGCTCTTTACCTATCTGCTCAAACCCGAATATACCCTGCCAGTCTCCCTGCTCTCCTGCCTCATTCTGATCCGCCATCACGAGAATATCTCCCGCCTGCTCAAGGGGGAGGAACCCAGAGTCTGGGGGCGAAAAGGCGCGGCCCGTGCCGAAGAAGTGGCAGAAATGGACGATGTTGCGCAAAAAAGAGACGAACGAGACAAAAAGTGAAATTTCCCGTTGACCATCCGCCTTAAAATCCGTTTAATAGCGCCCACGCCCAGATAGCTCAGTCGGTAGAGCAGGGGATTGAAAATCCCCGTGTCGGCGGTTCGATTCCGTCTCTGGGCACCAATTTTGGTGCCATGAAATAAAAAATTTGTTCATGCACAATGGTTTAAAGTGTGCCGGCTTAGCTCAGTAGGTAGAGCAACTGACTTGTAATCAGTAGGTCACCAGTTCGATTCCGGTAGCCGGCACCATTTGCCCAGATAGCTCAGTCGGTAGAGCAGGGGATTGAAAATCCCCGTGTCGGCGGTTCGATTCCGTCTCTGGGCACCAATTACAATTCCTCCTTAGTTCAGTCGGTAGAACGGCGGACTGTTAATCCGTATGTCACTGGTTCAAGTCCAGTAGGAGGAGCCAATTCAAAAAGCCCTTGTCGCAAGACAAGGGCTTTTTTCTATTTGGCGCAGCCATTTTTTAACCATAAAAACAACCATACACGCACAGATGAACCGCAGGATAGATATGGAAAATCATGTAGTTATAGAGTCAAAGGGGCGACTTGCCGCCATTCGGAACTGGATGGAACCCGTGCTGGTGCTGCTTATTCTCGGCAGCCTGTTCGGTTACCTCGGCAGCCAGATGGGCCTCTCTGCCATGGTCAACACCCTGTTCAATACCGCCCACCAGCTGCTGCTCAATACCGTGCTCTTTATCATGGGGATCACGGTGCTCTCCGGTGCCCTGAGCCAGCTCTTGAGCGAGTTCGGGGTGATCCGCTTGCTGGAGGTACTGCTGGCCCCGCTGATGAAGCCGGTGTTTCGCCTGCCCGGTCGCACCGCCCTGGCGGCCCTGATGACCTTCTTCTCCGACAACCCGGCCGTGATCAGCCTCGCCAAGGACAGCCGCTTTCGCAAGGGCTTCACTCCGTGGCAACTGGTGTCGCTCACCAACTTCGGCACCGCCTTCGGCATGGGGCTTATCGTGGTGACCTTTATGGCCACCTTGCAGCTGCCGAGCGGTGAATCCACTGCCAGCGCGGCGCTGATTGGGTTGCTGGGTGCTCTGGTGGGCTCGGTGGTCTCTACCCGGCTGATGCAGCGGATGATCCGCCCCTTGGTGGGGGAAGTGCTGAACGATGACCAGCCTGTGGGCAACGGCCCCAAGGTGGGAGTGACCAAAGAGGCGGCTCCCGGCTGGCTGCGGATCCTCAACTCTCTGCTTGATGGTGGCAAATCCGGTGTGGAGCTGGGGATGGCGGTGCTCCCCGGGGTGCTGATCATCAGTACCTTCGTGATGCTGCTCACCTTTGGCCCGGGCGACAAGGGCTATACCGGCGAAGCGTTTCAGGGGGTAGCCCTGCTGCCGGTGCTGGCCGCCAAGGTGAGCTGGCTGTTTGACCTGCTGTTCGGCTTCCAGCAGCCGGAGCTGGTCGCCTTCCCGGCTACCTCCCTCGGTGCGGTCGGTGCCGCCATGTCGCTGGTGCCGCCTTTTATTGCCAAAGGGTGGATCACCGGTAACGAGGTCGCGGTGTTTACCGCCATGGGGATGTGCTGGAGTGGCTTCCTGAGCACCCACACCGCCATGCTCGATGCCCTCGGCTATCGCCACCTCACCTCCCGCGCCATCGTCGCCCACACTATCGGTGGCCTGTGCGCCGGTGTGGCAGCGCATCAGCTCTATCTGCTACTGGGCTGAGTCGGGTTCAGACACAAATGCAAAGAGGCTCTTCAGAGCCTCTTTGCATTTGTGGTTGTCAGTTACAGTACCATAAGCCGTTACGGTCTATATCAGGTCTTTGTGGCCAGGGTATGTACGTGGAGCGCTGCGTCACAAAGATGAGTAGATAGGTGTGTTCGTCGACCGGCCATTTCGCTGGTCTTTGCTGCTGAGTTAACGCTCAAGCCAACAGGCACCATGTGACGACCAACAAGGAATCCAAGGGGGTTCTTTGCTACTATCGAGCCTCTTTTCTGTATGGAGATGGTATTCACCTGACAGTTGCCCACAAAAGGGAGTGGTCATACGGCTTCAAACCGGATAACAAAACGGTACCCCTACCGTGTTATCCGGAGTCACCGTATGACCACCAACGAGAAAGTAGCACGTCGCAAACTCAGCCTGCTAGAGCTTGCCAAAGAGCTCAATAATGTCAGCAAAGCCTGCAAGCTCATCGGCTACAGCCGTCAGCAGTTCTACGAAATTCGCCGTAATTACCAGACCTATGGCGCCGAGGGATTGCTCGACAAATTGCCCGTCGGGTTAGCCGAGCAAACTGGTGGCGCTCTGGCCTGCCATCAGCAAGCCGATGGCCAGCACGCTGAACCAGACCAGGGTTGCGCTTACCAGTAGATAGCCGCTGGCGACGAACAGACCATCCCGCTGCAACATGCCAGTGGCAAGCAGCAGGATGGCCCAGGCAGGCATGGCGTTGGTGAACGGGATGGCGCCCAGGGGCAGCATCAGCAGCAGGGCGGCCAGCATGATCAGCAGGCCGTTGCAGCGGTTGACCGTGTTGCTGCCGGTCAGCACCAGCAGGCGCGGGCGGATAACGCGATCGACCCGGGCCAGCAGATCCGCCCCCTTGTGCAGGGTCGGCTTGAGCTGGTCGGCGGCGAAGCGGCGCTCCATCAGCATGGCGGGCAGCCAGGGCACCCGATTGAGGGTGATGCCGATGCCGATAAAGAGGATCAGCAGGCCAAACGGGGTGCTGACCCCGGGAATGGAGACCGGCAGCAGGAAGGGGACGGTGAGCAGCACGCAAAACAGCAGCATTCCCTGTTCGCCCACCAGCTCCAGCATCTGGCGCAGGCTGATGTGGCTCTCGTCGATGGCATGCGCGGTGGCCCGCAGGGTATCCGCGAGGGTGGTTTGGGGGTCGTGAAGTTGCGCGGCAACCATTCCCTGATGTCCTTCTGAGTAGTGATAACGGGCCCCGATGACCCGATTTGGCGCCAGCATACGTGGCAGAGGTTAACCGTCGATGAATGGTGGCAGGGGCGCATAGCGGCGCCAGTGGGGCGGCTCGGCAGAGGTTCCGGCGAGAGGGACATCCCGCGATGAAAGTGATCCGGTACAGCCGCCGTTTAGGATGGGCATAGGACGCCTCTGGTATGCTTTCTGCACAATCACACAGGGAGCAGGGGATGATGAAGAGAGCCGGGATAGTGATGATGGGGCTGTTGCTGCCACTGGGGCAGGCCTGGAGTAGCGAGGCCGCGACCACATCCGGTTGGCAGGTGACGCCATTTTTTGGCTACAGCTCAGCCATCGACTTCGAGAAGATCGATGAGGTGCAGCCGGTGCCGCTTTCTGCATCGTTTGATTCACTGCAGGGGCAGAGCTCCGGCAGCTGGGGCCTCTTTATCAGCAAGGAGGTGGATGATCCCGGCATGATCGAGCTGCTCTACAGCCACCAGTCCACCACCCTCTCTCCCGACCTGCCGGATCGCCTGACGGTGGACATCCTGCACTTTGCCGGTGCGCTGACCCTCTCTGACAACCTGATGGCGCCCTACATCGGCGCCGGGATCGGGGTGACCCGCTTTGCCGCCTACGACAGCGAGGTGACTCCTTCCATGTCGCTGGCGCTCGGGGTGCAACCGCGCCTCGCCGAGCATCTGGCCTTGCGGGCCGAGGTGCGCGGCTATGGTTCGCTGGTCAACGACAACAACCAGTTTCTCTGCAACCCTGAGCAGTGCGTGTTCAAGGTGCGCGGGGAGCTGGTAACCCAGTGGCAGGCCAATATCGGTCTTACCCTCCGCTTTTAGGCGGGGGGATTTTCCCCATGAAACAGGGGCCCTTGGGCCCCTGTATCAGCAGCAATCTTCCGCCGTGATCGGCAATCAATCGGCAGCTCTTCACGCCTCTTTATTAGTCGGCGTCGCCCATACCGCGCAGTTTCTGCCCGCCTCCTTGGCGCCATAAAGCGCCTGATCCACCCGTTTGAACAGCGAGACTGCCGGCTCCTTGGGCTCGCGGATCCCCACTCCCAGGCTGACCGTCATGGTATGGGCCGGGTCGGGTGCTATGGTGCGGGTCGCAGTGAGCAGGGTGTTGGCCAGTTGCTGCAGCTCGGCTTCGTGGGCGACGGGCAGCAGCAGGGCAAACTCTTCACCCCCGACACGGGCCGCCAGCGCACCGGGTGGGCAGTGCTGTTGCAACAGCTCGCCAAACTGCTGCAACACCCGATCCCCGATATCGTGGCCGTAGTTGTCATTGATCAGCTTGAAGTGATCGAGATCCAGCAGGATGAGAGCGTGGCAAATCCCCTGTTCCAGAAACAGCTGCTGATGAAAATAGCGCCGGTTTGGCAGCCGGGTCAGATCGTCGAACAGCGCCTGCTGTCTGAGCTGGGTATTGATGTGGAAGAGGTGGTGCATGGTGCTCAGGATACCGATGCTGCTGAGCAGGATGCCGCTGGATCGCAGCAAATCCTCGGCATAGATGGCGAGCCAGAGTGGCTGCGCCACCAGCTCATCCATGATGTCGGCGGTGGCCCCCATGATCCACAACATCAGACCGCAGGAGAGCATGCGGTAGGTGTGGATGGGCAGGTGGGCGCACTGCACCACCCAGAACAGGAACAGCATGGTGAGCCAGTTGATCACCTCGAAGCCAAAGCTGACGGCGTAAAAGCGCTCGTAGGGGAAGTGGGGCAGCAGCAACAGATGTAGGGCCATGATGGCCAGCATCACTATCCCCAGCAGCGCGATGTGGGCGCGATGCTCCCGGTCGAGATGACGGTAGTGGGAGAGGCTGATGTCGAGACGATCGAACTGCATGGTGTTCCTCGGATTGGGCCTGCCATCAGGTTGCAAACAAGGGGCTGTGTAATGGCATGCCGTGGTCGGATAACATGAAACGGCTGGTCTGTCAGTGTAAACGAGCGGGCCCGCAGCGCGCGATATCTATGACGTCAGCTTGTGGGCTGGCTCAGGGTTTGCGCACTTCTGGTGCGTGAAGTATCGCCTGCCCTGTGACAGGGCGACCCTGGGCAGGTTAGCGCAGCTCATGCGCCAAATTGGTGCGTTGATGATGTATGATCTTTCTAATGCAATGATTTAAAAGGATTTATATTTGTGGCCCGCTTTATGCTTTTTACATGTCAGACGGTCTCTTGCGGTCATCGGCGGCAGACGCAGTGATGAGGAAGTGGCAAGAGACATCCCCGTGCCGGGCGCGGGTGTGATTCTGGCGGGTTGCAGCAACACCTTGCGGTTCGCCACAGATTCAATCAGGGAAACGGAGCCGGTCTTGTACCGGTACGACAGGGAAGGAGAGTGCTCTATGGTCAAAAAATGGATGATGGCGGGTCTGACGATGTTGCCTGCCTTGCTGGTTACCCCAAGTTGGGCCGAAGAGGTCGCTCAGGTACAGGCGGCGGTGGCACCGGTTGCCGCCATGACAATCAATAAGGGTGACAACACCTGGATGCTGCTCTCGGCGGCGCTGGTGATCCTGATGTCGATCCCCGGTCTGGCCCTCTTCTACGGTGGTCTGGTGCGGGCCAAAAACATGCTGAGCGTGCTGATGCAGGTCTTTACCCTGTTCTGCCTCATCTGCGTGCTCTGGGTGATCTACGGCTATTCGCTGGCCTTTACCGAGGGGGGCAATTTCTACGGCTCCTTCAGCAAGGTGCTGCTCAAGGGTGTAACCCCTGACTCCATCGCCGCCACCTTCAGCAAGGGGGTCGGGATCAGCGAGCTGATCTATGTTGTGTTCCAGGGGGCCTTTGCCGCCATTACCTGCGGCCTTATTGTGGGGGCGTTTGCCGAGCGCATCAAGTTTGCTGCCGTGCTGCTCTTCTCGGTGATCTGGTTCACCTTCGCCTATATCCCGCTGGCTCATATGGTGTGGTACTGGGCGGGTCCGGATGCTTATACCAGCGCCGAGGCTGCGGCCACAGCGACCGCCACTGCCGGCTATCTGTTCCAGCATGGTGCGCTGGATTTTGCAGGCGGCACAGTGGTGCACATCAACGCCGCCGTGGCGGGTCTG
Organism: Aeromonas sp. s13; assembly: GCF_040907905.1. NCBI lineage: Bacteria > Pseudomonadati > Pseudomonadota > Gammaproteobacteria > Aeromonadales > Aeromonadaceae > Aeromonas > Aeromonas sp. s13. The sequence goes on from NZ_JBFOCS010000007.1 coordinate 31,079, forward strand.
GTGGGTGCCTATCTGGTGGGCAAGCGTCTGGGCTACGGTCGTGATCCCATGACCCCCCACAGCCTGACCATGACCATGATCGGTGCCTCCCTGCTCTGGTTCGGCTGGTTCGGTTTCAACGCGGGCTCCGCGCTGGAAGCCAACGGTATCGCCGCACTCGCCTTTATCAACACCTGGGTGGCACCGGCTGCAGCAGCTCTTTCATGGACGCTGGCCGAGTGGGTGATGAAGGGCCGTCCCTCCCTGCTGGGGGCCGCATCCGGTGCGGTGTCCGGTCTGGTGGTGATCACCCCGGCAGCCGGTTTCGTCGGTGTGGGCGGTGGTCTGGTGATGGGACTTATCAGTGGTGTGGCGGGTCTGTGGGGGGTCCACGGTCTCAAGCGCCTGCTGGGTGCCGATGACAGTCTGGACGTGTTTGGCGTACACGGGGTGTGCGGTATTCTCGGCGCCCTGCTGACCGGCGTTTTTGCCAGCCCGGATCTGGGCGGTACCGGGGTGTGGGACTATGTCACCAATCAGGTTGCCGAGGGCTACTCCATCCTGACTCAGGTGAAGATCCAGGCTATCGGGGTCGGTGTCACCCTGCTCTGGTCCGGTGCCGTGGCGGCGATTGCCTTCAAGGCGGTCGACATGCTGGTGGGTCTGCGGGTGAACGGCGATGCCGAGCGGGAAGGGCTGGATGTCACCTCCCACGGCGAGAAGGCTTACAGCATGTAATCCCGAATGCCAGACAACAAAAAACCGCCGGAACCGGCGGTTTTTTTATGACTCTAAAGCTGCAAAGCCTGAGTTCACACGCTTAGTTCACGACGGCCACGTTGATGCTGCCATTGCCCTGGGTCATGCGCACGCGAGCACCCGGGGTGAAGGTGGGGCTGGCTTTCTGCACCACCACGATGGCTTCGCCGTTCTCTTTCTTGATCTCCAGCTCGACGCCGTCGACCTGATTCATCTTGTTGCCGATGGCGTTGCCTGCCGCTGCACCGGCGATGGCGCCGCCTGCGGCTGCGATGTCGCGTCCGGTGCCGCCACCGACTGTGCTGCCCAGCAGGCCACCGACTACGGCGCCGCCAATGGTGCCAATCAGGGAGTTCTCATCGGCCTGGATCTTCACCGGGCGGGTGGAGATGATGGTGCCGTAGCTGACGGTCTGCACCTGTTTGGCGCGGTCTTTGGTGTAAACATCGCCAGAGTAAACGTCACTGTTGGCGCATCCGGTGATGGTGGTTGCTGCCAGCAGGGCAATAAGGGTCATACGCTTCAACATGGTGGGCCTCCTGGGCTGCACGTAATTTGAACAATCCGGTTGATGAGTGAACTTTACTCCAACCCCGTCACACATGAAATCGGCAAAATGTAACCAATTATGCGTTCTGTAACCGGTTTTGTCCTTGAATCGCAGCTGTACCGGAGAGGGTTTTAACCAGCAGCAGACGGTCTTCTCCGGGGCCGAAATAGTCGGCTATTTCCGCCTGCAATGTGTAACCGAGCCGGTAGTAGAGGCGCTGGGCCGGATTGGCCGGATCGACTGTGAGCCGCAGTTCGCTGATCTGCAGCGCCTGCTGGTTGGCCTCCATCTGGCGCATCATCCGCTCCGCGAGGCCGAAACCGCGCGCCTCGGGCAGCACCGCCAGCGAGAGCACCCAGCCTTGCGACCGCTCCTGACCGAATCCCCCCAGTACATACCCCACCAGCTGCCCCTCGTATTCGGCCACCAGCAACAACTCGGGCCACAAATCCATCGCCTGACGGAAGAAGAAGGCGGGATAGACATCTTCGCCAAACACCTTGGCATCGATCTGCCAGATGGCGTGCATGTCATGGTGGGTAGCGGTGCGTAGCAGGGGCGGGTTGTGGTGCATCAGGACTCCATTGGCAGCAAACGGATCGGCAACGCCGCTGACCTTGGGGTCAACGGCAAAAAAGGAGTCATAGGGTAGTGGTCATCCCCTGCCGGATGCAAGGGATTGGCGGTTATGGCGGCAGGGGGCGGCTCTGGGGCAGTTTGGGGGCCTTGCGCAAGCCGTCGAGCAGGTGGCGGAGGGTGAGCCAGGGGTGGCGCAGCAACATGCGCGGGCCGCTCCACTTCATCACCTGCTGGATCTGTTTGCGCATCGCCGGTGCGTAACAGTGGATATTGCAGTTGGCGCAGGTGGGTTTGTGGCCGTGGCCATAACGGCAGCGACGAAGGCGCTGATGAGCGAAATCCCGCAACTGGCGACAGTGGTGGCAATGGGGATCCTGATGATGGTGCTGGCAGTAGAGGCGGATCATGGCGCTGACCGTCTGCTGCTCGCGCATGAGTCTGGGGTGGTCACTCGCCTTTTTGCTGGCTGCGGCGTGTGAGCCCCGGGCTGGGCTGGCATGATGACTTTTCATGGCCGCCATTCTCCTGACCTGCTCACTTTGGGTGTTGATACAGGTCAAAAGGGGGGATAAAAAACAGGGCCCGCAGGCCCTGTGTCATCAGATGAGGCTGGTTGCCTGCTCCAGCCAGGCGAGATCCTCGCCTTCGAGCAGTGGGCTCAGGCGGCGGAACACCTCGACATGGTATTCGTTGATCCAGCGGAATTCGGCCGGGCTCAGCAGGCTGCGGTCGATCAGGCGGGTATCGAACGGCACGTAGGTCAGCCGCTCGAAGCCCAGCATCGGCAGCTCGCCAACCTGTTCCTGCTCGGTCACGACTACCAGGTTCTCGCAGCGGATACCGAAGCCATCTTCGCGGTAGTAGCCCGGCTCGTTGGAGAGCACCATGCCCGGTTGCAGGGCGACCAAGCTCCCTTTCGGCGCGATGCGCTGGGGCCCTTCGTGGACGCTCAGGAAGTGGCCGACGCCGTGGCCGGTGCCGTGGTCGTAGTTGTAACCGGCTTGCCACAGCGGCATGCGGGCCAGCACGTCGAGCTGAATTCCGGCGGTGCCGCGCGGGAAGCGGGCCTGATCCAGCGCGATATGACCCTGCAGTACGCGGGTAAACATCGCTTTCTGCTCGTCGCTCACCTCACCCACCTTGATGGTGCGGGTGATGTCGGTGGTGCCATCCATATACTGGGCGCCGGAGTCCAGCAGATAGAGGCTGTCCTGGCCAAACGCGCGCGGGGTGCCATTGGTGTGGTGGTAGTGGCACATGGCGGCGTTGGGGCCGAGCGCGGAGATGGTATCGAAGCTCGGCTCGACGTAGTGCTCCTGCTCGCGGCGGAACGCTTCCACCTGATCGGCCAGAGTGCCTTCATCCACCCCTTCGAACTCGCCGGAGGCGACCAGCCGATCCAGCCAGGCGAGGAAGCGGGTCATGGCCACGCCATCACGCAGGTGAGCGGCACGCATGCCGGTCAGCTCGATCTCGTTTTTGCACGCTTTCGGCAGCATGGTGGGGTCTTGGCCAGCCACCAGAATGGCGCCCGCCTCTTCCATGACGAGCTGGGTCCAGGCGTTGGCGCTGTCCGGATCGGCCAGCACCTTCTGCTGATCTTCACCGATGCGTTGCAGCACGTCGCCCAGCTTGTCGATGGGGTAGACAGAGACATCCTGCCCCACGTGCTGGGTGAAGGCGAAGCAGTCAATTTTGTCGGTATCGACGAAGAAATCCATGCTGGTGTTGGCGTAGAGCACGGCAAAGCCCAGCACCACCGGCAACCGGTCGATATCGCGGCCGCGCAGGTTGAGCAGCCAGTTGATGGGCTCGGCCTGGGTCAGCAGCACGGCATCCAGCCCGCGCTTGCGCAGGTCGGCCGCCAGCTGTTCACGTTTGGACTGGCTGGACTGGCCTGCCAGCTCCTCGCTGTAGAGGATGACCGGGCTCTTGGTCGGCTCCGGGCGATCGCTCCAGTTCAGGTCGATGGGGTTCTGCTCGACGCGGATCAGCTCGATACCGCGGTCGGCCAGCACGGCCTTGGCATTCTTGTACCAGGTCAGGCTGTGCAGGCGGGCATCGAAGCCAACCCGGGAGCCTGACGGCAGCTGTTCGGCCAGCCACTGCACATGAGGATTTTCAATGAGGTGGAGGAATTCGAACAGTTCGGCGGGAGTTTGCATCCGCGCCTGCACCGTATAGCGACCATCGACAAAGAGGGCTGCCCGCTGGGCCATGATGATGGCGACCCCGGCAGAGCCGTTGAAACCGGTGATCCAGTCAAGCCGCTCGGCATAGGCGGGGATGTACTCGCCGAGGTGCTCATCATCGTGGGGGACGATAAATGCGTCCAACTCCTGCATGGCCAGCTCGGCCCTGACTTGGGCGACGCGGGTTTCAATTATCTCGAAATTATTCATGTCGTTAGTGCCAGATGGTTGCTATATGAGTGTTCAGTTTTTATGGCCGCTGGCCAGGATCCGCTTGATCGACTGACCTGCCGCTTCGATATGCTGCCTGAGCAGCACCACCGCCTCGTGCTTGCGCCGGGCGCGGCACAGTTCCAGCAATTGGGCGTGTTCACGCTCCGCCTTGTCCACCCCGTCGCTGGCAAACAGCAGCTCGAAGCGGACATAGCGGTCACAGCTCAGATTGATCTGGGCGATCAGTTCAAGTGCCTGGGGGCGACCGGCTGCCTGATAGAGGGTGGCGTGAAAGCTGTGGTTCAACTCGGCCCAATGTTCGATCTGGGTGCCTGACTCCAGGGCGTGATCAAACTGGGCGAGGATCGCCTCCGCTTGCGCGAAGGTGGCTTCCGTCATCTTGTCGACGGCGTGAAACAGGGTATCGGCTTCCAGCAGCGCTCGCAAATAAAAGAGCTCTTCAATGGCCGAGGCGTCCAGCATGGTGACCACGGCGCCGCGATGGGCTTCGAACTTCACCAGCCCCTGCGCTTCCAGCTGCATCAGGGCTTCGCGCACCGGAATGCGGCTCACGGCCAGCTCTTTGGCAATGGCATCCTGACGCAAGGGGGCGCCAGCGGGGAACTCCCCACGGAGGATCCGGCCACGGAGGTTTTCCATCACCATCTGGGTTCGGGTCTTGTAGGGTGGGGTCATGGTCGAGTCACGATTGGGCGTTACAGAATTGTATATTGTATAAAGTTTGGCTGAATCTAACCTGTCACAATAGGCAAAGGCAAGGTTTTGGCCCCTTTAACGGGGGCGATGGCGGCGTTCGAGGCTCCACAAAAACAAAAATGCCGGTCAGCGTGGCTGACCGGCATGATGTCACTGATACGAAGCGAGCCTGTTACAGCTGCGGGCCTGCCGCAACCAGACGTTTGCCTTCGTCGTTATCGGTGAAGCGCTCGAAGTTCTTGATGAAGCGCCCTGCCAGATCGACGGCCTTGGCATCCCACTCGGCCTTGTCGGCGTAAGTGTCGCGCGGGTCGAGGATCGCCGGGTTCACATCGTGCAGCGCGGTCGGGATCTCCAGATTGAAGATTGGCAGCACCTTGGTCTCGGCCTTCTCGATGGAGCCATCCAGGATGGCATCAATGATAGCGCGGGTATCCTTGATGGAGATGCGCTTGCCGGTGCCGTTCCAGCCGGTGTTGACCAGATAGGCCTCTGCACCTGCCGCTTCCATCCGTTTTACCAGCTCCTGACCGTACTTGGTCGGGTGCAGGGAGAGGAAGGCTGCGCCGAAGCAGGAGGAGAAGGTCGGAGTCGGCTCAGTGATGCCGCGCTCGGTACCGGCCAGTTTGGCGGTGAAGCCAGACAGGAAGTGGTACTTGGTCTGTTCCTTGGTCAGTTTGGAGACCGGAGGCAGCACGCCGAAGGCGTCGGCAGTCAGGAAGATCACCTTGGTGGCGTGACCTGCCTTGGAGACCGGCTTGACGATGTTGTCGATGTGATAGATGGGGTAGGAGACGCGGGTGTTCTCGGTCTTGGAGCCATCATCGAAGTCGATGGTGCCATCGGCAGCAACGGTCACGTTCTCCAGCAGCGCATCGCGACGGATGGCGTGGTAGATGTCCGGCTCAGCCTCTTCGGAGAGCTTGATGGTCTTGGCGTAGCAGCCCCCTTCGAAGTTGAACACGCCGTGGTCATCCCAGCCGTGCTCGTCATCGCCGATCAGCTGACGCTTCGGATCGGTGGAGAGGGTGGTCTTGCCGGTGCCGGAGAGGCCGAAGAAGATGGCGACGTCGCCGTCCTGACCCACGTTGGCGGAGCAGTGCATGGAGGCAATGCCGCGCAGGGGCAGGAAGTAGTTCATCATGGAGAACATGCCCTTCTTCATCTCGCCACCGTACCAGGTGCCACCGATGAGCTGCATCTTCTCGGTCATGTTGAAGGCAACAAAGTTCTCGGAGTTGAGACCCTGCTCCTTCCAGTTCGGGTTGGTGCACTTGGCACCGTTCATCACCACGAAGTCAGGCTTGAAGGTTTTCAGCTCTTCATCGCTCGGGCGGATGAACATGTTTTTCACGAAGTGTGCCTGCCAGGCCACCTCGGTGATGATGCGCACGGCCAGGCGGGTATCCGGGTTGGCACCGCAGAAACCGTCGACCACAAACAGGCGCTTGCCGGAGAGCTGTTTGGTGACCAGCCCTTTCAGATGTGACCACACTTCCGGGGTAATGGCTTTGTTATCGTTTTTACCCTGGTCAGACCACCACACAGTATCCTGGGTAGTGGCATCTTTGACGATATATTTATCTTTCGGGGAGCGACCGGTGAAGATACCGGTGTTTACGTTGACGGCGCCCAGCTCGGTCACAACACCGCGCTCGAACCCTTCCAGGTCAGGGCGTGTCTCTTCGGCGAAAAGCTGCTCGTAAGAGGGGTTGCGAACGATTTCTTGGCTGTTTTTGATGCCGTACTGGTCCAGTCCTAATTGTTGGGCCAGGGTGGGTTCTGCCACGATTGTCATTGTATTCTCCTGGGTTCAGAGGTTGGTAGGGTTCTATCTGACGGTCATCCTATCACTTAGGTGGTAGAGTTTAGCGATCGCCATCAAACTTTATAAAATAGGGTATTTTTTTGTTATTAAAGTTAAAGGCGGGTTTTGCCCGCCTTTAATTAGTGTAACTGGTTTGCATCATTGCCGGGAGCCCTGCTGAACAGGGTTTCGACATCGATCCCATTAAATTGGTACTGGGCGCCGCAATAATCACAGTGCATGTCGATCTTGCCGAGCTCCTGCACCATCTCCATGACCTCTTCCTTTTCTATCTGCAGCAGAGCCCCTTCACAGCGCTCGCGGGAGCAGGTGCAGCGGAACTCGACCGCCTGCGGATCGAACACTCGCACCTTGTCCTGATGGTAGAGACGGTAGAGGATCTCTTCTGCCTGCAGGCCGAACAGCTCTTCATCCTTGATGGTGCTGGTGAGCTGGGTCAGGTGATCGAAGTCGTTGCTGTGATCCTCGCTCTGGGCGGGCAGCTCCTGCAGCATGATGCCGGCAGCGCGCGGCGCACCTTCGTGATAGCCGGTGCGGATCCACAGCTTGGTGGCCAGCTGTTCGGAGCGGGCGAAGTAGTGCTCCAGGCAGCCCGCCAGGGTGTCGGCGTCCAGCGCGATGATGCCCTGATAGCGCTCGCCCTGCTCCGGGGTGATGGTGATGATCAGCTGGCCATTACCAATCAGGCTCTGCAGCTTGCCATCGCTCGGCAGCTCCCCTTCATAGCGGGCCACGCCGCGCAGCTGCTGGTTGTTGTCACCGTTGATCACGGCCAGACGCACCGGGCCATCGCCCTGCAGCTGCACCGTGATGGAGCCTTCAAACTTGAGGGTGGCGGTCAGCAGGCTGGTGGCGACCAGCAGCTCGCCCAGCAGTTTTTGCACCTGCACCGGGTAGTTCTGGGCTTCCACTACGTGGCGGTAGGTGTGATCCAGCTGGACCAGCTCGCCACGCACTTCGTACTCTTCAAACAGATAGCGATACAGCAGATCTTGGTTGCTCATCATGTATTCCTGGCTTTTCGGTGAGGTAAATCGGGCGGGCTGGGGTTGATGCCAGCCCGGTATCAAATCGGGGTCGGTCAGTACTGTTTGACCTTGAGCAACTGGCGTCGCTCCTGCTTGTCGGGGCGGCGCTCGGGGCTGGGGGCAAACTGGCTGTTGAAGCGGCGCGCCTCGCTGTTTTCGGCCCGTTTTTTCAGGCTCTCGGCGGTCTCTTCATAGAGCTGCTGGGCCAGCGGGGCCGATTTGCGCTGCTCGCTCAAGGCCAGCACCCGCACTTCGCGTTCGTCCTGCCCCTGCCAGAAGCGGATCAGTGCACCCACTTCCACCTGTTTGCCCGGTTTGCTGCGCTGACCATTGTAGTGCACCTTGCCCCCGTCGATCTGATCCCGCGCAATGGAGCGGGTCTTGTAGAAACGGGCCGCCCACAACCACTTGTCGAGACGAACCTCGAGGGCACTTTCTGCATGATTGGGCATGAACAGGCTCCATAACGGGGAAAAGAGGTGGTCGATTATACCAGAGCACGGGGTCGGGATAGAAACCGGGCAGCCGCCGCGCGGGGCGCAAACCATGTCAAGGTGATGCAACATATGGGCAGTTTGCTGATTCACAAGGGAAAGCCGCTGCTTTATCGGGTATCCATGGGGGCTGGGAGGGGCCTTCATACCGCGCATATAACACTGCCGCCCCGGTTGGGGGCGGCAGCGTTCACATCCATCGACCATGTCAGAGTCAGAAGTGATCGTGCTGATCCGGCTTCTTCTGGTCGTGGGGGCCTTCGCTGTGGGCGATGGCGGTGCGGATGAGATCAACCCCGGCGCGGATAATCAGCACCCCCATGTTGACCAGCTTGACGCAGACCCACATGAAGGTGATGAGCAGGATCAGCTTGAGCACGGTCTGGAAGGCTTCCAGGAAGTTCTGCTCCAGCTGGGCGGTCAGGCCGTTGGCGCTGGTCATCAGCCAGGTGTAGACCTCGCGCACGAACGGGATGCGGCTTGGCATCTCCAGTACATCCAGTGCGGCAGGAAGCGCCTGGAAGATGACGATGCTGCCGAACAGGATCAAAATGACACCGATGGCGATGCCGAGGAAAAAGCCGAACTGTCTCATGGAGGGCTCCAGCGTTTGCTGCATGAAATTGAAGATAGCCGCCAATAGTAGGGAGTGCCCTGCTTCATCGCAATCTTCCGTGCACCGCCAGCGCGGCGGGAACGGCGGCGATCCGGCCGCTACCGTTGCCCAACTATCTGATTTCTGGGAGGCTTGTCGCCATTGTGCATAGGGAAAGCAAATTGATGTCGAGAACCCTCTTTTTACTCTTGCTGGCGTTGTTTGCCGCTCTGCCAGCCCTGAGTGCCGAACCGGCTGGCCCAACGGCAGCGGCCTGCGCCATCCGCCATCAGGATCAACTGCTGCTGGTGCAGGATCGCATCTCCTCCCGCTACAGCCTGAGCGGTGGCTATATAGATGGCGGCGAGAGCCCGCAGCAGGCGGCGCTGCGCGAGCTCTATGAGGAGACCGGCTTGCGGGGGGAGGTGGTGCTGGAGTTGGGCCGCTGGCAGCGGGCGCTTATCTTCGCTTGTCGCACGCTGGAACCCATCGTCGCCCAGCAAGATTCCGATTTTGTCTCGCTGCTGAAGGCCCCCAATCTGGGCGGGGAGATCCTCAATGCCCGTTTGATCGCGGTGAACAAGCTGCCCCGCGAGCAGCGCCGTTTCCCGGATCAGCTCGACTGGCTGCAATCCCGACTGGATAAGGTGCCCGAGAGCGAGGTGCGCTGGCAGGCCGATTTTGTGGCGCAGGGCAATGCGCTGCATCAGGTCGAGATCCCACTGATGATGCGTCTGCAACAGTGGCTGGGGCCCGATGTTTGGTGGCTGTCGGTCAGCAATCTGTTTGGTTCAGGCGGCTTTCAGCTTGCCCTGATACCTTTGCTGCTCCCGCTGCTGGGGTGGCCACGGTTGCGCCAGCTGCTGTTCGCCATGCTCTGGCTTGGCTTGCTGGTGCAGGCGAGCAAGGAGGGGATTGGCTGGCCGCGCCCCTTCCATCTGCAACCGCTGCTGGCGGCCCAGAGCGCGCAAGGCTTTGGCATGCCGAGCGGTCATACCGCTTCGGCCCTGCTGTTCTGGGGGGCGCTGCTTGGCTGTCTCTGGCCTGCCCGGCGCGGGCTGGCCTATTCGCTGGCCTTGCTGCTGGCGCTGACCACAGGTCTGGCGAGGGTCTGGCTCGGGGTGCACTTTATCTCCGACGTGGCGGCGGGGCTGCTGATTGGCGCCTTGCTGCTGGCGGTTCGCCCCTACTGGCGGCTGGATCAGCGTTCATCCGTGTGGGGCTTGCTGATCGCTGCAGCACTGGTTTGCGCGGGCCTGACCCAGTCGGCCCATCTGGCCGGGATCGGGCTGGCGGCTCTCGGGATCTGGGTTGGCGGTTTGCTTACCCTGACCTGCGGCGGTTATCCCCCCATTGTGACTGGCGCGGTTACGCTGGCGGGGGGCGCGGTGATCGGGGCGGGACTCTGGGCGCTGCCGCTGCTGACCAGCAGTTCGCTGGCCATACAGCTTGGTCAGTTTGTGCTCTTTTTCGGGCTGGGGCTCTGGTTGAGCGCTGGCCTCTGGTGGATACTCTCTTTCTTGAAATGCGACACTCGACCCAAGGGCAACGGCTCTGACAAGGGAACTCTATGAATGTGAAAAAAGTGGATTTGGCCAAGATAACCCTGGGGGTGCTGTTTCTCAGCATCCTGATTATCTCCTGTTTCTTGGTGTTGCAGCCCTTCCTGCCTGCGCTGGTGTGGGCCACCATGATCACCATCGCCACCTGGCCGCTGATGTTGATGGTGCAGCGCCTGTTGTGGGGCAAGCGCACCTTGGCGGCCCTCTTTATGACGCTGGTGCTGCTGCTGATGTTCGTCATCCCGCTCTTTATGACGCTGGCCAATGTGGCGGAGAAGGCGCCCATGCTGATCGAGCTGGGTACCCATATCAGCCAGTCACCGCCGCCGGAGCTGCTTTGGTTGCAACAGATCCCGCTGGTGGGCGACAAGCTCTATGACTTCTGGCAGCAAATTCTGGCGAGCGGTGGTCAGGTGCTGTTTGCCAAGCTGGCCCCCTATTTTGGCCAGACCGCCCGCTGGCTGGCCTCTCAGGCCGGTAATCTGGGGCTGCTGTTCGTCCACTTCCTGCTGACGGTCGGTATCTGCGGGGTGCTCTATCACTCGGGTGAAGTGGTGGCGACCGGCATTCGCCGCTTCGCCCACCGGCTGGCGGGTCAGCGTGGTGACAATGCCACCGTACTCGCTTCACAGGCGATCCGTGCCGTGGCGATGGGGGTGGTAGTGACCGCACTGGTGCAATCCTCGGTGGCCGGTGTCGGCCTGCTGATTGCCGGTATCCCTTACGCCATGGTGCTGGTGGTGGTGATGTTCCTGCTGATCGTCGCCCAGATCGGCCCCTTCCCGGTGCTGCTGGCCTGTATCGGCTACCTCTACTGGAGCGGCGACACCACCTGGGGCACCTTCCTGCTGGTGTGGTCACTGATTGCGGGCACCATGGACAACTTCCTGCGCCCCTTCCTGATCAAGCGTGGCGCCGACCTGCCGCTCATCCTCATTCTGGTGGGGGTAATCGGTGGCTTGCTGACCATGGGGATCATCGGTCTCTTTATCGGCCCGGTAGTGCTGGCGGTGGGCTACACCCTGCTGGATGCCTGGATCAAGGAAGATGACCAACCGGCGAGTGCGGCGGTTGAAGCGCCCAAGGCCGAGTGACGATTCAGTAAAAAGACGATTCAGTCATCCATAGCTGATACCAGGAGCCGCCCATAAGGGCGGCTCTGTTGTTTATTACCATCCCATGTAGGTTCGATTAGCGAAGCGTAATCGGACGATCGAGATGCAGCTGTCCCGGAGTTTCCGTGAATCAGCGGCATCTGGCAGAGGGGAAATATGGATGGCCGTGATAGTGGGGGAATCAATTTGCGCGAACGTCCGATTACGCCTGACGGCTAATCGAACCTACGGGCTGTCAGGCAGACCAAGGGTGTTTAGTTTGTTGATTGCACCAACATACGCCATCAGGGAAACCCAAAAGGGGCACTCATCTTGGCTGTGCTGGCGATACGGCGACTTGCTCAGAAAGGTGGGTGTCCTAATTTCTCCCATAGCCGTTATATATCCAAGTTTAACGACTTGTTATGTATGTTTAGTAAAATGACGCTCCACATCATAACCAATACCAGTGTTATGTTGATCGAACATTTTTACAAACTTTTTAATTTCAGATTTACCATTTGAACCAAAAATCAATTTATTCAGCGTTGCTCTAACACCAAATTGATTTTTGAGTGAGTTTATAGGGTTAGCTTGAGTTGCTATTTTAAAAATTCCCATTCCTGCTTCCATTGTCACTGGCTTATTTGATACCCCTAAACCTATCTTTGCACTTACATTTTGTGATACTGAATCTAGTTGTTTTCGGTAATTATTGATTTCATGAATATCATCATTTGATAACGCATTTTGAAACTGTTTGAGCCATTCTCGTAGTTTTAAAAAGTCTTTTCTCATTTCTAAAGCTACGTCAATAAGTTGTGGAATTGACGATGATTCTTGTATCACTCTAAGCGGGATCGCTGGCATATTTACAAACAAAGAATAAAGTGAGTCCGTACCATAAATTTTCTTTGACACTTTCATCTGTTCATCATTCAAAAATGATGTCACTTGATGAAGTGCATCGCCAGCAGGTAACATGAACCCAGAATTAACAAAAAACCTTTTTCTCAAGGGATGTGGTGTGTAACTTTTTTCATAAACAAAACTTCTCGCACACATTCCAGCACCTCCCCACATAGTTGCAGAGAGCAAAGGGTTTGCAGCTCTTTTGGTCTTTTCCCAGCTAATTACGTTTTCTTGATGTGATTTTTTGATCGATTCGTTTGAACACATGTGTTCAATTATGCGATTTCTTGGCAACACTAATTTTTCAGGTTCATTTAAAAATGGATAACTTCTAACTACTCCTAGTTTATTTGCTTTCAAAATAGGACTGTTTGAGGCAGTCCAAACATGTGAGAACTTTTCCTCAACCAATATTTCATCACGAAGAACTAAGTCAGTAATAAAATCAAAGAGAGCTTCTGTTTGTACAGATGCGAATGAAATTGAGTTGTATGAATGACTATGGCCTTTCACAATTATTTCATCTGCTGAGCTATCGTCCATACCTGATGTTAATAGTCTGGATATATCTTGAAGCGACCAATTATCTGAAACCACACCTTGTGCCATTGAATCTCCGAACAATGATTAAATATATAGAGAATATTAGATGGAAGGCTGTACTAATCCGTTAATAGAGCTTTCCATATAACTCTGGTTCGCCTTGAACGTCGCCACGAAAAGTTCATTTTAAATAACAACATTGCCGACCACTCTCTAGTGCTGAACGCATTCGCCAAATGTTTCCCTTTGGCTCTGTTTTTCGCTACTGAGCAAAAATACCCTTAAGGGGCGGCAATGGAAAGCGCCATATGGCCTCCTTTTCATAAACAAGTCAGGAGTGTGATCGGGGGCTATATATCAAAAAATCGAAGGAGTGCCGCGCCTTCTGCCACTGGCTCGGCCAGCAGTTTGCCGACGGTGAACCCGACCGGGAGGAGGGCGGGGTTGCCACCCTCTGAGGTAGGTCACTGAATCGGGGGCGCTGGCGTGGTTAAATGGTCGGCTCACATCTTGCCGGATATTGCTGTGACCATGCCATCTGACCTTCAGCCGCTGCTCGCTTGGCCCGACTATCTGCAGGCATCCTGGCTGCGCTGCGCCCACCAGACCAGTGCCACCCTCTGGCATCCGCCCCACAGCGCCAAGGGGCAGACCTTGCAGAGCCTGCGCCAGCGCAAGCGCGACCTGCTCACCACCGGCGAGATGGCCCTCGAGGATCTCTACGAATTTATGGAGGGGCGCCCCTGCGCCCTGCTGCTCACCGACGAGAGCGGCTGCCTGCTGGCCCAGACCGGCCACCCCGGCACGCTGGCGGAGTTGGCAGCGCTGGGGTTTGGCCCCGGTGCCTTTTTCAGCGAGGGGCGCATCGGCACCAATGCCATCAATCTGGCGGCGCTGGAGGGAGTGCCGCTCTGCGTCAGCGGCCCCCAGCATTTCAACCAGACTCTGCACCCGTGGCACAGCTGCGCCAGCCCGGTCTACAACAGCAATGGCCGTCAGGTCGCCATCATAGCTTTGATCTGCAAGGTGGAGGAGGCGAGCGCCGGCGATCTGGCGCTCACCGTCAGCGCCGGGCGCGAGCTGGCCCATCTGCTGCAGATGGAAACCCTGATGCAGGAGTCCCAGCACCACCTGAGCGAGCTTTACGCCCTGCTCGATGGTATGGATGACGGCGTGCTGGCCTGGGACCCTCAGGGGCGCTTGCGCTACCTCAATGCGCTGGCGGCCCACCGGCTGCGGCTCGATCCGGCGCTCTGTCTCGGCCAACCGCTGGAGCAGCACCTGCTGTTGCCCCAGCGGTTACAGTTGGCCATCAAGGGCCAGACGCCGCTCAGCCATGTGGAGGTGACACTGGAGCGGCTTGGCGCGCAGGAGGGGGAGTTTATCAATGCGCTGGTGAGCCTCAAGCCGTTGCCGGGGCCGGAGGGGGTCAGCTTTATTGCCTTGCTGCACCCGGTCGATCGGCTGCGGGCCATTCATCAGCTGCGCCAGACGGTGCCCGAGCTGTCGGCGCTGGTGGGGGAGTCGAGCGCCATGCGCAAGCTGCTGCGCTACGCCCGGCAGGCGGCCCAGAGTCAGGGGCCGATCCTGCTGCGCGGCGAGGAGGAGGTGGGCAAGGCCCAACTGGCGGAGGCGATCCACTTTGGCAGCGAGCGGGCTGCCGGGCCGCTCATTACCCTCAACTGCAAGGCGCTGCCGAGCGAGCGGATGGCGCTGGAGTTGATGGGTTCCGACGAGGCGGGGCAGGAGCGGGCGGGCAAGTTCGAGCTGGCCCACGGCGGCACGTTGGTACTGGAGCAGGTGGAGTGCCTCTCTGCCCCCATGCAGGCGGCGCTGCTGCAACTGCTCAAGACCGGCCGTATTCAGCGCTTCGATTCGGCCCGCATTCTGCCGCTCAAGGTGCGGATCATCGCCACCAGCAGCGCCCCGCTGGAGCAGCTGGTGCAGGAGGGACTGTTTGGCCGCCAGCTGCTCTATGCCTTGCAGGCGTGCGAGCTGTGGCTGCCGGGATTGCGGGAGCGCGCGGCGGATCTGCCGGGCCTGATCAGCCAGCAGCTAGGGGCGCAGGGGCGCGAGCCGGTACGCCAGTTCAGTCCGGCGGCCCTCGACTGTCTGCTCGCCTATCCCTGGCCTGGCAATCTGGGGGAGCTGCGCAGCGCCATCGAGCATGCGCTGCTTCATGCCGGTCAGGGGCCGATCCCGCCCGAGGCGCTGCCTGCCGCCATTCGGCACGGCTATCAGCAGGTGGCCGACGAGGTGGTGGGGCAACCGCTGCTCACCTTGGCGGAGCTGGAGCGGCAAGCCATCCTGCGCTGCGCCCACGCCTGCAAGGGGCAGGTGAGCCAGATGGCTCAGCATTTGGGTATCAGCCGCACCACCCTGTGGCGACGACTCAAGCTGCTCGAGATCGATCCCGCCGACTATCACGGCTGATGGCTATTGAGGCCGTTGCAAACCGGCCCGTAGAAAACGAAAAGGCCCCGCAGTTGCGGGGCCGTGTTATATGGCAGGGTCTGTGGTGGCGTGGTTACAGCCCCAGTTGGTGGGCGGTGACGATGGCCGCCAGCACATCCTCGGCAGTGACCTTGAATGGCATATTGTGGATGGTCTCGCCCTCGGCGGTGGAGGCTTTGGCTACCTCCATCAGGCGCGCCATATCCAGCTCCTTGACCCCCATCATATGCAGGTTGGTCGGCAGGCCCACAGAGCGGCAGAAGCCCAGCACAGTTTCAATCTCCGCTATCGGCGCGTTCTCCAGCACCAGCTGCACCAGGGTACCGAACGCCACTTTTTCACCGTGATAGAGGTGGTGGCACTCGGCGAGCTGGGTCAGGCCGTTGTGGATGGCGTGGGCGGCGGCCAGACCGCTGCTCTCGAAGCCGATACCGCTCAGGTAGGTGTTGGCCTCGATGATGTTCTCCACCGCCTTGGTGCAGAGCCCCTGTTCCACCGCCAGCTTGGCTTTGTAGCCATCGGCCAGCAGGGTCTTGTAGCAGAGCTCGGCGATGGCCTGCGCCGCCAGCGTGGAGGCGCCCCCGGCCATGGTCTGGCAACCGGAAACCTTGTTGGCACGCGCCTCGAAGTAGGTGGAGAGCGCATCCCCCATGCCGGAGACCAACAGCCGCACCGGGGCGCGGGAGACCACGCCGGTATCCATGATGACCATGTTGGGGTTGGTCGGGATCATCAGATATTCGCTGAACTGCCCTTCCGGGGTGTAGATGACCGCCAGCGCGCTGGTGGGGGCATCGGTGGAGGCGATGGTGGGCACTATGACCACCGGCACCTTCTGGTAAAAGGCGACCGACTTGGCGGTATCCAGCGTCTTGCCGCCGCCGATGCCGATGATGACGTCAAACGGGGTCTGCTTGCAGCGGGCCAGCAGACGGTCGATCTCGGGGCGGGAGCACTCGCCGTTGAAGCAGTCGAACTCGGGCTTGATGCCTGCGCCGTGGAAGCTGGTGGCCACGGTATCGCCCACCAGCTTGGTGACGAAGGCGTCAGCCAAGATCAGCGGCTTGCTACCGAGCGCTTTGACGTAGTTGCCGATATTGGCGAGGGCCCCGTTGCCTTGCACGTATTTGCTGGGGCTGATGATAATGCGGTCCATATTCTATCCCTCTCTCTAGTTCATAAGACTTCTTTTGAAACTAACAGGGGCGAAGGGGCGGCAGTGCCGGGGACTCCTTCGTCTTGAATGAAGCTGCACAGGCTCAGCGAGCGAGTGCAGCCCCTTGAAGCAGTGGCGTCAGTCGCCGAAGCGCTCGGCGGCCAGCTGCTGGAAGCAGGTCAGTGCTGCGGCGGCATCCTCCCCGCGCGCCAGCAGGGTGAGCTGGTCGCCCTGACGCACGTTGAGCATGGCGAGCCGGGTCAGGCTGCGGGGGTTGGCCTCTTTGTCCCCCTTTTGCAATTTGAGTTCAGCGGCAAAGGGCTTGAGGGCGGCCACCAGTCGGGCGGCGGGGCGCACATGCAGGCCGTGGGGGTTATCCACCAGCACCTCGCAGCGCAGCCAGCCGTCGTCGGTAACGGGGGCAGTCTCAGTGGCGGCTTGCACCGCACTGGCAGGCAGCATCGCTTGTTTCGGGCCCAGCGCGCCGAGCGCCTCGGCGGCGACCTCATCCAGCGTCAGGCCGGAACCGGCCGCCACCACGGCGGCCAGGGTGCCCTCGACCAGCGGGGCCGGGCAGAGCCGCACCCGGGCGCTCAGCTCCGGGGGCAGCAGTTCGAGGGCGGTCTCGGCGCTCAAGAGGGCGCTGCCCAAGTCCATCAGCACCAGCACGCCGCTGCCGTCATCCGCTTCTTCAATCGCACTCATCACCGCGATGGCATCGGTGCCGATGGGGTGGTCGGGGTCATCGACCCCGGCCGCCAGCAGCAATCGGGCCGGGCTGCCGAGCTGGTCGGCCAGCGCTTTCAAACCGGCCGCAAGCATGGCGCAGTGAGAGACAACTACGATTCCGATCATGTCACAACCTCGCTCTGTCACGCAGGGCGGTCAGCAGCAGCAGGGTCGAGGTGGCCCCGGCATCCTGATGGCCGATGCTGCGCTCGCCAAGATAGCTGGCGCGCCCCTTGCGAGCCTGCATCTGGATGGTGGCCTCGGTACCGGCTGCGGCGGCTGCCACCGCCTTGTCCAGCGCTTCGCTGATCGACAACTCTTGCTGCTGCGCCTGTTGCAGGGCGGCCAGTGCTGGCCACCAGGCGTCGCACATGGTCTTGTCGCCCGGCTCGGCGCGGCCGCGGGAGACGATCCCCTCGACCCCGTCACTCAGCATTTTGCACAGCTGACTGAGGCTCAGGCTCTGGCAGGCGTCGGTGCTGGCCGCGGCCCGGATAAAGAAGGTGCCATAGAGCGGGCCGCTGGCGCCACCGACCGAGGAGAGCAAGGTCATGCCAGTGGTTTTCAGCACCTGACCGATATCCTTGTCCGCCACCGCAGGCAGTTTCTCGGCCACTTTGGCAAAGCCGCGCTGCATGTTGAGGCCGTGGTCGCCGTCGCCGATGTCGGTATCCAGCGCGGTGAGGTAGTCACGCTGCTCGGTAAAGATGTGTTCGCAGTCGAGCAGCCAGTTGACGATGTGATGCTTGCTTAACATGGGTTCTCCTTAGCAGCCGCGACGCAGGGCGGGGGTGTGAACGGGGGCATCCCACAGGGTCATCAGCTCGTCATCCACCTTGAGCAGGGTGATGGAGATGCCGGTCATGTCGAGGGAGGTGCAGTAGGGGCCAATCAGGTTGCGCACCAGATGGATGCCCGCCTCTTCGCACAGGGTGGCGAGGCGACCATAGACGCCATAGAGCTCGGAGATGGGGGTACCGCCCAGACTGTTGACCAGCGCGATGACCCGATCGCCCGCATTCAGCGGTTCGATGAAGGTGTGCTCTTCCTGCCAGCTGCCGCTGGTGCGATCCCAATGGCGCAGGGTGCGGCCATAGGGGGTGTTGTCAGCAAGCTCGCTGAACATGTCGTCCACCAGGGTATTGAGGTCGGTGAAGGGGCGGCGCTCGATGCCCGGCTCGCCGTGGATACCGACGCCGAACTCCAGCTCGTTGTCCGCCAGAGTGAAGGAGGGCTTGCCAGCGGCAGGCACGGTGCAGGCATGCATGGCCACGCCTATGGTGCGGCTCTGGTTGTTGATGCGACGTGCCAGCGCCTCGCAGCGCGCCAGATCGTAGCCTGCTTCGGCGGCGGCACCGACCAGCTTCTCGCACAGCACGGTCGTGGCAACCCCACGGCGACCTGCAGTGTAGAGGCTGTCTTTGACCGCCACGTCGTCATCGATCAGGGCGAAGCCTACCTTGACCCCGTCGCCGTGCAGCAGCTCGACTGCGGTTTCGAAGTTGAGCACGTCGCCGGTGTAGTTCTTCACCAGAAACAGCACGCCCGCGCCGCCATCAACGGCCTGACCGCACTCGTACATCTGATCCGGCGTCGGGGAGGTAAAAATCTCGCCGGGGCAGGCGCCATCCAGCATCCCTTTGCCCACCAGCCCGCCGTGCATCGGCTCGTGGCCGCTGCCACCGCCGGAGACCAGCGCCACCTTGCCCATCACGGGGGAGTCGGCGCGGGTGATGTAGTGGGGTTCGATACGTACCTTGAGCTCGGGGTGGGCGGCTGCCATCCCCATCAGTTGTTCACGGACCACGGCATCGACGGCATTGATCAGTTTCTTCATGGCTCACTCCTTGGCTTGCCACCGCTCGGGTGGGCAAATGGTTGATGGAGCCAGTCTAACGACAGAAAAAGGGATAAAAATGACGGGCGATTTGGTTCGGATTTGAAACAGCAGAAGGGAGATGGGTGTTTCAATCTGAAACGGCGCAGGGCTGGCGGGCGGGAAACTGTTAGCTGACTCACAGCCATGAAAAAGGGCCCCGCAGGGCCCTTGGCTATAACCGGAATATGCGGACGGGTTAGATGGCCCAGCCACCGGCGTAGAAAACCACCAGCGCCACGGCGATGATGACGGTGCCGACGTTCAGCTTCTTCCACTCGGCAGCGAACAGACGACCGATGACCAGCGCTACGAAGCCCAGCATGATGCCGGTCACGATGTTGCAGGTGAGCACGATAAAGACGGCGCACAGCATGCCGGAGAGCGCATCGACCGAGTCGCTGAAGTCCAGCTTGGTGACGTTGCCCAGCATCAGCAGACCGACGTACATCAGAGCCGGTGCGGTGGCGTAAGCCGGTACCAGATAGCTCAGCGGGGAGAGGAAGATCATCAGCAGGAACAGCACGCCGACCAGCGCGGCGGTCAGACCGGTTTTGCCACCGGCCGCGGTGCCTGCGGCAGATTCGATGTAGACGGCAGCCGGAGCACCGCCAACGGCGCCTGCCACCATGCTGCTGACGGAGTCGGCAGTCAGGGCCTTGCCGCCGCTGATGATGTGGCCACGTTCGTTGATGAGACCCGCCTGTCCGGCCACGGCACGGATGGTGCCGGTGGCGTCAAACACGGCGGTCATCACCAGCGCCAGTACGGTCGGAATGACCACCGGATTGAGGGCGCCCAGCAGATCCATGCTGCCCACCAGTGAGCCTTTCTCACCAGTCAGGCTCGGCATGGCGAAGAAGCCCTGCCAGGTCACTTTCGGGTCGAAGATAAGACCGAGGATGGAGATGGCGATAATCACCATCAGGATGCCGCCCGGCACCTTGCGACGCTCGAGACCGAAGATGGCGGCCAGACCCAGCACCGTCATGATGACCGGGAAAGCGGTGACTTCACCCAGTTGCACCGGCAGACCGGCCCCTTCGTTCTTGATCACCATGCCGACGCCGTTGGTGGCGATCAGCAGCAGGAACAGACCGATACCGATACCGGTGCCGTGGGCGATGCCGGAGGGGAGGTTATCCAGGATCCATTGACGCACGCCGGTGACGCTGATCAGGGTGAACAGCACCCCCATCAGGAAGATGGCGCCCAGGGCGACCGGAATGCTCAGCCCCTGACCCAGTACCAGACTGAAGGCAGTAAAGGCGGTGAGGGAGATGGCGCAACCGATGGCCATCGGCAGCTTGGCCCACAGCCCCATCAGCAGGGAGCCGAAGGCGGCGATCAAACAGGTGGCCACAAACACCGGGCCCTGCTCAAAGCCGGCAGCACCCAGCATATTCGGCACCACTATGATGCTGTAGACCATCGCCAGGAAGGTGGTCAGCCCCGCGACCAGCTCCTGACGCACGCTGCTGCCGCGCGCAGAAATGGAAAAATAAGAGTCCAGAAAGCCGCCTGTCCCTGTTTGGGCGGCCATATCTTGCTTTGCCATAACTAATCCTGAAAGTGTGAAGGAAATCGTTTGCGTTGGTGGCGCGCAAAATAGCAAGAATTCGCGGCAAATACAGCGGATAACCTGACTTTTTCGTCACTATTTTACATTTTGAGTCCATTCGGAGCTCATTCTAAGACTCAAGCGGTGAGAGCGTGTAAGGGAGGGATCAAGCGGTCGGGCGAGGTGAGAGCTGTGAGGAAAAAGCGGGGAAAAACAAAAAACCCGCCTAAGCGGGTTTTTTTAAATTCTTGCAGAGCTGTCAGCAGTTGGCATGAGCCATCAGCAGCATGCTCCGGCTTGAATTACAGACCAACTACGTTGGCAGCAGCCGGGCCTTTCTGGCCTTGCTCGA
This sequence comes from Aeromonas sp. s13, assembly GCF_040907905.1. NCBI lineage: Bacteria > Pseudomonadati > Pseudomonadota > Gammaproteobacteria > Aeromonadales > Aeromonadaceae > Aeromonas > Aeromonas sp. s13. The sequence goes on from NZ_JBFOCS010000007.1 coordinate 52,252, forward strand.
TGGTGAACTCAACGCGCTGACCTTCGTCCAGGGTTTTGAAGCTGGTGGACTGGATAGCGGAGAAGTGTACGAACACGTCTTTGCTGCCGTCAGCCGGGGAGATGAAACCAAAACCTTTCTCAGCGTTGAAGAACTTAACGGTACCAGTCATTTTGTTAGACATAATAATTTCCTTAAATAGTGTTGAATGCCACCTAAATGGCAATTTTTGATTTTTCGTCAGCAATACGTATGGGGAGCACTAAAGAAGGAGAATTATTTGATAAGAATTATCCGAGGATAACGCTTATGCTAATCACTGCTTTACTAAAATGACTGCCTAACATAATCAGGTCTGAACTGCCGAACCATCGAGAAAGATTAAAACACGCTCTCATTTTTAAAGCAAACTTTATCTCGATATTAATGTTTTGTAACAGCCAAAAATATCATTTTTTATAGTAAACATGATGCATTTCAACGGCATAGAAAAATCAGTGCAGACTCATATCACCCTGTGGCAAGTCAGATTCGGCTTTTTTGTCCTGACTATGTAGCCAGTTCTGGCAAAAAATATGAGAAAAAATGAAAAGCTGGCGATAGATGGGGATTGTCAGTTGGCGTTCTCTCTAACTCACAATGTAAATCACTTCTTTGCTGCTGCGATTAGCTTCTGGGCTGCAAATCAATGGCGGCGCCAAATCTGGCTCATCGAGCATCGCCCAGACATGCAAACGCCCGCAGGCACAAGTGCCAGCGGGCGTTTTGCAAGAGGGGATCAGCGCTTGCTGCGAAACTTGTTGCTGACCGAATCAATCCAGCTGAAGGTTTCCGGCAGTACCTGGTTTTTGGCGCGCTCTTTGGCTTTCTCGCGAGCCAGCTTGGAGGCTGCCTTGGCCGCTTCGGCGCGGTCGGCCACAATTTTCAGGCGACCCTCTTCGCGGATCTTGTTCCGCTCTCCGTTGGTCAGCTGGTGGTCTGCATTGGCTTGTGCCTTTTGCAATAACAAGGCTATCTCGGCTTTTTCGGCCTCGGTCAGATCTTTCATTTCCAGCTTTTTCACGGCGCGCTCCTGCGGCAGGGTGGTTAGACACCCTAACACAGTTGTGCCGATCACTTCTTATGCAATCGGCTTTCCGGCAGTAAAAATGCGGGTTTGTGCCAACTTTCCGTTATTTCGCTGCCACTTTCCCGCCTGTTTGCCACATTTCAATTTATGGCGAGCGGTGAGGGCAGCTCTTGCTCCTCCGGCTCGACGTGGATCAGCACGATGGCGTGGGGCAACTGCGCCATGATGGCGTGTTCGATGCGATCACAGATATCGTGGGCTTCGCCGATGCTCATCTCCGGGGGCAGGGTGAGATGGAAGTCGATATGGCGACGACGACCGGCACGACGGCTGCGCAGATCGTGAAAACCGCTGGCGGCAGGGCAGCATTCGGTGATGATGCGGCTGGTCATCGCCAGCTCTTCCGGGCTCATGCTCTGGTCGATCAGCGGCTGGAAGGCCTCGTTGAGCATGCTGATCGCCTCTCTGACAATAAAGATGGCGACCGCAATGGCGACCAGCGGGTCGAGGATGGCGAGTGAATGGCCGAACAGACCGGCCAGCCAGATCCCGCCAAGACCGACGGCGACACCGGCTGAAGTGAGCACATCCGCCTTGAGATGGAGCGCATCGGCCGCCAATGCAACTGACTCTTCTTCCCGGGCCACCTTGTAGAGGTAGGCTGAGACGCCGCTGTTGACCAGCGCCGAGATCACCATCACCAGCACGCCCCAGCCAATGCTTTCAATCGGGCTGGGGGTGATTAGCTTGTCGACAGCTTCGAAGATGATCCAGCCTGCGGCCAGCAAGATAAGCAGTGCTTCGATGACACCGGAGACATTTTCAATCTTGTCGTGACCATAGGGGTGGCGCTCATCGGGCGGGAGATCGGACTTTTTCACCGCGAACAGGGCGATCAGGGCCGCCACCAGATCCATGGCGGAGTGGATCGCCTCCGAGATGATACTGACCGAGCCGCTGGCGAACCCGGCTACCATTTTCATGATGATCAGACTGATATTGGAGCAGACCGACACCATGGCGGCTCTGGTTTTTCTGTTCATGTACAGCTTCCTGAATAAAAACGGATATTTCGGTGCGGCGCGCATTATATCCGGCTGACCGGAAATAACCTATTCGGTGTTGTAACCTGATGTTTCTGATGATATTGCGAATGCTTATTAAAATGGTGACCTCTTGCGCGGCAATAAATAATGAGAGGGATTTATATTTATCCGTGAAAATATCCAGGTAACGATGGCTTAATATAAGCGTGACAACATTTAATAATGCGAATTACTCTTTTTGGATCTTTCCTGTCGAGGTCCTTTGGCCTCTGCGCTCAGGGGGCGGAGCACAGCATTTTTTGGACGAGAATGAGGCTGGATCCGGATGCCGCTGGAGGGTATGCTGGGTCTGGTGATGGTCTTGCACCATCCCACCAAGCGTACTGAAGTTGATGATTCGGATGGCATGCTGGCTCCCTCTGGGAACCAACTGTCTGGGTAACATTTTTGGAGTTTGATGATGAGTAACAAAGAACATCACAACGGCAAAGATGCCAAGAAAAAACCGCAGATGTCACTGAAAGAGAAACGCGAAGCCAAACGTCAGAAAGCAGAACTGAAAAACGGCAGCGCAATGAAGTAACGCTCCCCTACTGCTGTTCCTTCGGAGCCAGTACAAAGCCAGCCCTTACCGGCTGGCTTTTATGTTTGTGGCTCACGGTGTGGCGCCGTAAGCCGCGAAAATCTGGTGATAACGACCATCCTGACGCATCGCCTCAAGGCGCTTATCAAACAGATTGCGGGCATCGGCCGTTCGGAAGGCAAAGTGATAGACGGTGGGCGGGAAGAGGTCTGCTTGCCTGACCTGATTGCGCTCGTAGTGCTCGCCTGCCTGAGCGGTGGCAATCAGCTGGTCGAGGTAGTAGTAGAACACCCGCTCCTCCAGTACGACTGCATCCACCCTGCCGCGCATTAGCTGATGTACCTGCACCTGCTGCTTGGCTACCTCCTCATAGTGGGGATTCTGGTTGGCCATGGTGGCGAACGCGCCCCCCAGAATGATCCTTGCCCGTTGAAAGGCGGTAACCCGTTTTGAATGCAGGTCGTCCAGAGTATTGATGTGGGTGCTGCGCAGGGTGAAGATCCGGTTATGGAAGGTGATAACGGGCTGGGTCAGAACGTGAGGATCAACCATACCGGGTCTGACGTTGATGATGGCATCCAGCTTTCCTGACTCGAACAGGCGGAAGGTACGCTCCAGCGGCAGAAATTCAAAGTTGGGCTCATAGCCGCTGCCAGCGAACGCCTCTTTCAGCAGATCCAGCTCAATGCCGCGATTCTCGCCTTCGATGACATAAGGGGGGATGGCAAAGCTGACCCCGACCTTGAGTGGCGTTGCCTGCAACTGGCCGGAGAGCATGCTGGTCAGCATTAGCAATAAAGGGGTGAGCAGTTTCATTGCACTTTTCACAAAGCGCTCCTGTGGAGAATATCCATCACTGTAGGGGAGGCAACCAAAAAGCGTTATATCCCTTTCGGGCTGAGAGGTTCAGCCTGAGTGCATAAAAAAAGACCCTGAGTTATCAGGGCCTTTTCAATATTCTGTTCTTAGAACGGGATATCGTCGTCGAAATCCATCGGCGGCTCGTTATATACCGGCGGCGCAGATTGCGGCTGCTGGGCAGGACGGCCATAACCGCCTTGCGGCTGCATATTCTGCTGCGGAGCCGGTGCCGGGCGCTGCTGATTCATCGGCTGCTGGGCAGGCATGCTCTGCTGTGGCTGACCCCAGTTACCCTGGGATTGGCCACCCATGTTCTGGCCCATACCCTGACCGCCTTGCGGACGGCCACCCAGCATCTGCATCACGCCAGTGAAGCTGTCGACCAGCACTTCAGTGGTGTAGCGCTCCTGGCCGCTCTGATCTTGCCATTTGCGGGTCTGCAGTTTGCCTTCCACATAGACCTGGGAGCCCTTCTTCAGGTACTCGCCAGCCACTTCGGCCAACTTGCCCATGAAGACGACGCGATGCCATTCGGTACGCTCTTTCTGCTCACCGGTCTGCTTGTCGCGCCAGGTTTCGGAGGTAGCCAGAGTAATGTTGGTCACAGCACCGCCACTCGGCATGTAGCGTACTTCCGGGTCTTGCCCGAGGTTACCGATCAGAATGACTTTATTGATGCCTCGACTGGCCATAATCTCTCTTCCACCTTATTTACCGGCCAGGTCGAAACCTGGTCCAACACGACTAGATACCTGATTAGTTGCTGTGTGCGGGGCGCAATGTCCCGCAGACGCATGTGACGGTCATAGTAACAGTTGCGAAGCGGATTGGCAGCATCCTTAACCTGCTTGATGTGCCAAAGGTAACTGTTGGCTCCTGCCGTAGTGATGGTCGGGTTGCTGCTGTTTCCGGCGCGTCCGGCATCACATTTCTGCCATATATTCCTGTTATGCTGGCCGATTGGCGAATTGGAATAGGTTTTTAAATCGACTAAAAACATATGGTTACGATATTTATGAGATCCATTCTCATACTTTTTTAATATTGTGCTCCCATACCTCCTTGGTAGACTCAGTCGGCCAGATTAGGTGGTTTACAGGTTCAAGGAAGAGCACACAATGAAAGCCGCATGCCCGATCGCACTGGTCACTGAAAATAATGTGCAGGCCAGCACATTTGCTGCATACCTCATCTCTCATTTGAGCCGTCCCGTCCAGCTAATCCACGAGATTAATCAGCTAGATAACCAGTGTGACGGCACGCTGTTTCTCATCGATCTCGACTATATTCGCTCCGGCCAGTCACTGGGCTGGAACCGGGCGATCTCCGAACGCTTTGGCATGGCGACCACCGTGCTGCTCAATGCTCCCACTGCGACGGATCGCGACCTGCTGCTGATGTGGCCGCAGATCTGCGGTCTGTTTTTCCGTCAGGATCCGCTCGACAGACTGGTTGCCGGGTTGCAGAAAATCCTGTTGGGCGAGTACTGGATGCCGCGCCACCTGCTGTGCGAGCTGGTCGAATACTATCGCCAGGGCAACAGTTATCTGCTGCGTAACGACACTCTGCTGACCGCCAGAGAGCAGGAGATCATCCGTTATCTGATGACGGGCGCCTCCAATGTCGAGATCGCCGACAGCCTGTTTGTCAGCGAGCATACCGTCAAATCCCACCTCTATAACGTCTTTAAAAAGCTGAATGTGAAGAACCGGATCCAGGCGGTGAGCTGGGCCAAAGAGTATCTCGATGCTCCGGACTCCCACTGATGAAAGCGCTCTCTGTGGCGTGTTGCCTCGCGCTGCTTTGGGGCTGCACGACCGTTGTGGCAGCCGAGGCTGATACACCGCTGGAGTCGGTGCAGCCGGAGCAGGAGAGTGATCGGCTGGATGTGGATGGTCTGGTACTGGATCGCACCTTTACCCGTTTCGGTCAGGGCTTTTATAACGAATTTACCCGGTTGCGCAGCGATGAAGACCCGGATGCCAGAGAAAATCTGACTATTCATGAGCGCCCGACAGCTCGCTGGGGCAGCCTGATCTGGATCACTCATAACCGGAAGGTGATTTTTAAAACCGCGCTCTCTCCCGGCCGCAATCAGCAGGAGCAGAGCGCCAAACTGGCTTGGTCACAGGTCAGGCAGACCCTCGAACAGCAGAAGATCGCGACCCTGTTCATGGATACCTTCGATTTGGAACATGATGAACTATAAGGATATTTTTCATGCGTGCCCGGTTATGGCTAGTTGCTGCACTGATAGCGCCAACGCTCCATGCGTCGGAGCTTGTCTATCGCCCCGTCAACCCCAGCTTTGGGGGTAACCCTCTCAACAGCAGTCATCTGCTTGGCACCGCCAATGCGCAAAATGATTACAAGGATCCCGCCAGTGGCAGCGGTAGCAGCGGCACCTCGGCGCTGGATCGCCTGACCTCCAACCTGCAATCCCGCCTGATCAGCCAGCTGCTGGCCGATATCGGCAAGGATGGCAGCCAGAGCGGCAGTCTGGTGACCGATGATTTTGCCATCAATGTGGTGGATGAAGATGGCACCCTGGTGGTTTCGATCACCGACCGGGTGACCAACCAGACCACCATGATCGAAGTGAATGGCCTGATTGCCGACTGAGGGCGCGATGAAACGACAACTGTTATTGATAGTGCCCCTGCTTGCGCTGGCTGGCTGTGCGACCCATATCGGCTCACCCGTTGCCGATGAGAAGGCAACCCTTATGCCGCGATCCGTCTCTTACAAGGAGCTGATCAGTCTGCCCAAGCCAAAAGGGAAAATTGTCGCGGCCGTCTACGATTTTCGCGATCAGACAGGTCAGTACCTGCCTGCACCGGCGTCCAACTTCTCCACGGCGGTCACCCAGGGTGGGGTGGCCATGCTGAGCACGGCCTTGTGGGACTCTCAATGGTTTGTGCCGCTGGAGCGAGAGGGGCTGCAGAACCTGCTGACTGAACGCAAGATTGTGCGGGCGGCCCAGAACAAGCCCAACGTTCCCGGCAACAATGCCAATCAACTGCCCTCTCTGGTTGCCGCCAACATCCTGATCGAGGGGGGGATCGTCGCCTATGACAGCAATGTGCGAACCGGCGGGGCGGGGGCCAAGTATTTTGGCATCGGTGCCAGCAGGGAGTATCGGGTCGATCAGGTGACGGTCAATCTGCGCGCCGTCGATATCCGTTCAGGCCGGATCCTGAACAGTGTCACCACCTCCAAGACAGTATTGTCGCAACAGGTGCAGGCCGGGGTATTCCGTTTCGTCGAGTACAAGCGCCTGCTGGAGGCCGAGGCCGGTTTCAGCACCAATGAACCGGTACAGATGTGTGTCATGTCGGCTATCGAGTCCGGGGTGATCCGGCTGATAGCCAATGGTGTGCGGGACAATCTGTGGCAACTGGCCGACCAGCGGGATATCGACAATCCGATCCTGCAGGAGTACCTGCAAGACAATGCCCCGCTGCTTTGAGTTTTCCCGCTCGTGCAATGCCCTCCCTGGTGGAGGGCATTTTTTTTGGCCTCCATCGAATACGAATTAAGACTTTCTGCTCAGCGACAGGGCGGCGCTTTTCATCCTCGAATCAGCGGAGTGCCTGATAGGCCGCCTCTGGTCTGACAGGGATACTGTGGGCGTTTTCCAACAAGGCGATGGCGCGATGAAACACCTGTTGAGTGCTCTCTTTTTCCTGCTGATATCGGGCGCCCCGCAACTCGCCGCAGAGCCTGCCGTCTTCGACGAGCTGGCGATGGCAAGCGAGCTGGATTCCGGTCTGCAGAACGATGGGAATCAGGCGCTGTTGTGGCAACTCGGTAGCGAGCAGCAACTGCACCTCACCCAGCAAGGGGAGCTGAATCAGGCGCGTCTGCTGCAACAGGGTTGGGCCAATGAGTTGGCGCTCTCCCAGGTGGGAGATGAGAACTGGGTCAATGGTGCGCAACTGGGCGAGGGCAATAGCGCCGAGCTCTATCAGGCGGGCATCAATAACCGGATTTGGCTGCTGCAACAAGGTAGCGGTAATGAAGCCTGGATCAGTCAGCAAGGGGCAGACAATCAGGCCCGGGCGATCCAGCTGGGTGATGGTAATCAGGCCAGCATCGAGCAAAACGGTAACGGATTGGCAGCAACCGTTATTCAGACGGGAGCCAATCAGCAAGTAAATGTCGTTCAAACCAACTGAGCCTAGGCTCAACCATTAGCACGAGAGGGAAATCATGTTTAAACGTACCATCATTGCCTCGGCAGTTCTTCTGGCGACCAGCACCGCTTGGGCGGCATCTACTGGCAATCAGGCTGAGGTGACTCAGGCTCAATTCTCCACCGGCAACTTGGCGTACATCCAGCAGGTCGAGGAGAGCACGGCTAACAAGGCGGCCATCTATCAGCAGGGTAACGGCAACCTCGCCTCGACCGAGCAGCGCAATACCGGTGCTTCCACTGCTGATATCAAGCAAGCCGGTGGCCAGAACGAAGGGGAGGTATTGCAGCAGGGGGTGACCAATAAATCGACCGCGACCATTGATACCAGCGGGCTGCTGAACAAGGCCTCGATTACCCAGCAGTACTACAACGGTGAGGCCACGGCCCGGGTGAGCCAGCTCGGTGACAGTAACAATGCTCTCATTAAACAGGATGATGGTAACGGCGCCATTTCAGTGATTGAGCAGCAAGCGGATGGTAACAGCGCGCAGATCAATAACTACTGGTCTGATTATGCCAGCGCTACCATTACCCAGTCAGGAGAAGGTGGACATATTGCGGATGTCGATCAACGCGAATCCGATGGTGCCGTTGCCAGCGTGGCTCAAGAGGGTGGCAATAACACGGCCTTAGTCGCACAACGTACAAGCAACTTCGGTTACGGCGCAAACGAGGGCACCTCTGCGGTCGTCAAGCAAAGTGGCAATGACAATACTGCCGAGGTCACTCAGCTGGGGCTGGCCAACGTGGCAACGGTGGAGCAAAGCGGGACCGCTGGCAGCGTGACAGCCCAGCAGTCTGGTGCGACCGCCGGACAAGGGAACAACCTGCTGGCCAAACAGGCTGGTTCCGGTGAAACCGCCCTTCTGACCCAGACCGGGAGTCGTAACCAGATCGACTCTGAGCAGAGAGGTTCTGAGGATCTGTTGACCATCACCCAGAATGGTAACGAGAACATCGCCAATGCCAGACAGAGCGGAACTGGTGAAACGGCGGTCGTGACTCAGCTGGGTAATGGCAACCAGGCCGATACCAACCAGCAGGGGTCTGGCAACACTGCACAGGTCGCTCAGAATGGCAGCAATAACCAGGCGGTGGTTGATCAGCTGGCCACCAGCGTGGGTGGATCTGTCACTATCGATCAGTTGGGTAGCGACAACTATGCCAATGCAGTGCAAGAGGAGGGTAGTCGCAACAAGGTCGATATTGACCAGAACGGCACTGGCAACCAGGTTGCCGCCGCGCGTGGCGTTGAGGGCAAAGGAGCCTGGACCTGGGGCTCGGACAACGAGCTGGTCGTGGCTCAGAAAGGTACTGACAACTGGGCTTATGCCGATGCGTCTCACTCTGACTCTGTGGTGACAGTGACTCAGGATGGGAAACTGAACAGCGCCAAGGTCGAATCCTATCTGGGGAGCGACAACACGCTCACCGTAAGCCAGTTAGGTGAAAAACACGTGGCCAACGTTTACGTCAATGGCGGCATGGGCGGTGGCAATAACGAAGTCGACGTTGCACAAACCGACAGCCTCAACACTGCCAATGTGACTGTCTATGGCAGCGATAACATGGCCTATGTCTATCAGGGGTCTGGTAGCAACTGATGGTCATCTCCGTATTCAGGGGCCTGCGGGCCCCTCTTTTATTGGTGCTGCTCTGTGGGTTGATGCTGGTTTATCGCGTTCCTTCACCAGCAACTGCAAGGGAAACCGAGATAGAACCCGATCCGTCGATCCGCTTGTCCCTCAATATAGTGCAGAGCGAACAGGGGCTGTCACTTGCACCGACGCTGCTCAGCAAGCGCAACTTGAAGGTGAGCTTCAGGTTGCTGGTGTATGGCGAAGGGGCCGCCGGGAGGACGACTCAGCGCCAGAGCCGTAATCTGTCGCTGCAGGCTGGAGTGGTCATGGCGGTTGGCAAAATAGGGCTGGGTTTACGTTGCCCCTATCGGGTCGAGGTCACCGCCCGGATATGGCAAAACGAGCGGCTGCTGGTGGAGAAAAAAGAGCAGATGGCGTGCGCCGGATGATGCGCATTTCATCTCATGACTGTCTATTCATCCAGTAGTCTCTATGCCATACTGACTCGCTCAGGTTTCTGTATCGAGCGTGCAACAAGATGGAAAAGATCGTGGTCCGGGGTGCTCGCACCCACAACCTCAAGAACATCAATCTGACCCTGCCCCGCGACAAGCTGATCGTGGTCACCGGCCTCTCCGGTTCGGGCAAATCCTCTCTGGCGTTCGATACCCTCTATGCCGAGGGGCAGCGACGCTATGTGGAGTCCCTCTCCGCCTATGCCCGCCAGTTCCTCTCCCTGATGGAGAAGCCGGACGTCGACCATATCGAGGGGCTTTCGCCCGCCATCTCCATCGAGCAGAAGTCCACCTCCCACAACCCGCGCTCGACCGTCGGCACCATCACCGAGATCTACGACTACCTGCGTCTGCTGTTTGCCCGGGTCGGTGAGCCGCGCTGTCCGACCCACGCCATTCCGCTTGCCGCCCAGACCATCAGCCAGATGGTGGATCAGGTGCTGGCCCAGCCGGAGGGGAGCAAGCTGATGCTGCTGGCCCCGGTGGTGCGCGATCGCAAGGGTGAGCACACCAAGCTGCTGGAGAATCTGGCGGCCCAGGGCTACATCCGTGCCCGTATCGACGGCGAGGTGTGCGATCTCTCCGATCCTCCTACGCTGGAGCTGCACAAGAAGCACACCATCGAGGTGGTGGTGGATCGCTTCAAGGTGCGCGAGGACCTTGCCTTGCGTTTGGCCGAGTCGTTCGAGACGGCGCTGACCCTATCCGGTGGGATTGTGCTGGTGGCGCCAATGGATGGCGAGGAGGGGGTCGACCCCATGACCTTCTCCGCCAACTTCGCCTGCCCGGAGTGCGGCTACTCCATGTCGGAGCTGGAGCCGCGCATCTTCTCTTTCAACAACCCGGCCGGAGCCTGCCCGACTTGTGACGGTCTCGGGGTACAGCAATATTTCGATCCGGCCAAGGTGATCGGCGATCCGGCCATCAGCCTGGCCAACGGCGCCATCCGTGGCTGGGACAAGCGCAGCTTCTACTACTTCCAGATGCTGAAATCCCTCTCCGAGCACTACAAGTTCGATCTGGAGACGCCGTGGGAGGATCTGCCGGTCAAGACCCAGGAGGTGATCCTGCGCGGCTCCGGTCGCACCGAGATCGAGTTCCGCTACATGAACGACCGCGGCGACGTGGTGGTGCGCAAGCACCCGTTCGAGGGGATCCTGCACAACATGGAGCGACGCTACCGGGAGACCGAATCCAACTCGGTGCGTGAAGAGCTCTCCAAATACATCGCCAACAAATCCTGTACCAGCTGCGGTGGCAGCCGACTGCGGGAGGAGGCGCGTCACGTCTTCGTCGACAACCGCAACCTGCCGGCCATCGCCGAGCAGTCCATCGGCGATGCACTCGCCTTCTTTGAGGGGCTGAACCTCACCGGCCAGCGCGCCCAGATCGCCGAGAAGATCCTCAAAGAGATCGTCGAGCGGCTCGGCTTCCTGGTGAATGTGGGTCTCAACTACCTGAGCCTGTCCCGCAGCGCCGAGACCCTCTCCGGTGGCGAAGCGCAGCGCATTAGACTGGCCAGCCAGATCGGTGCCGGGCTGGTGGGCGTCATGTATGTACTCGATGAGCCTTCCATCGGTCTGCATCAGCGCGACAACGAGCGTTTGCTCAAGACCCTCACCCATCTGCGCGATCTGGGCAACACGGTGATCGTGGTGGAGCACGACGAGGATGCCATTCGTCTCGCCGACCATGTGCTCGACATCGGCCCGGGGGCGGGTGTGCATGGCGGCGAAATTGTTGCGCAGGGCACCCCCCAGCAGATCATCGACAATCCGGAGTCGCTCACCGGTGACTACCTCTCCGGTCGCAAACAGATCGCCATTCCGGCCGAGCGCACGCCGCTCACCGGCAAGTGGCTGAAACTCAAGGGGGCAAGCGGCAACAACCTGCGCAACGTCAACCTGGATCTGCCCATCGGGGTGATGACCTGCGTCACCGGCGTCTCCGGCTCCGGCAAGTCGACCCTGATCAACGACACCCTGTTCCGCATCGCTCATCGCGAGCTCAACAAGGCGACCGAGTCCACCCCGGCACCCTATCGCAGCGTCGAGGGGCTGGAGCATCTGGACAAGGTGGTGGATATCGACCAGAGCCCCATCGGCCGTACCCCACGCTCCAACCCGGCCACCTACACCGGCCTGTTTACCCCGATCCGCGAGCTGCTCTCCGGCACCCAGGAGGCGCGTTCACGCGGCTACCAGCCGGGCCGCTTCTCCTTCAACGTGAAAGGGGGTCGCTGCGAGGCGTGCCAGGGTGATGGGGTCATCAAGGTAGAGATGCACTTCCTGCCGGATGTCTACGTGCCGTGCGATGTCTGCAAGGGCAAGCGCTACAACCGCGAGACCCTGGAGGTGAAGTACAAGGGCAAGAATATCCACGAAATCCTCGAGATGACGGTGGAAGATGCCCGCGAGTTCTTCGATCCGGTGCCAGCGGTGGCGCGCAAGCTGCAGACCCTTATGGACGTGGGCCTCTCCTATATCCGTCTCGGCCAGTCTGCTACTACCTTGTCGGGCGGGGAGGCGCAGCGGGTCAAGCTGGCGCGGGAGCTCTCCAAGCGGGATACCGGTCAGACCCTCTACATTCTGGATGAGCCGACCACCGGCCTGCACTTCCACGACATCCAGCAACTGCTCAAGGTGTTGCACCAGCTGCGGGATCGCGGTAACACCATCGTCATCATCGAGCACAATCTTGATGTGGTAAAAACTGCCGACTGGATCGTCGATTTGGGTCCGGAGGGAGGGGCAGGTGGTGGCCGCATTCTGGTGACGGGGACGCCGGAAGAGATTTGCACCAATAAAGAGTCTCATACAGCTCGTTTTTTGCGGCCACTATTGGCGCGATAAGCCGTTATAATCGAGGGGCCTTTGGCCCCTTTTTGTTATATAAATCGGGAGCATAGGGGGAAGCTCGTCAGGTGTGGGCAGGCTTGGCATCTCAGCATCATGGTAATGGATATATCGGGTTATGGCTCAGGCTCCGCGCACGATTGATCATCAGTTGGCTTACTCCATGTTCCCCATCTGGCTGGGGGCGATCCTGCTATTGCTGGTCCTGCTGGCGTGGGCCCAGATCCCGGCTGCCAGCCGGATTGAAGAGCAGCGAATGAAGGAGCATCTGCTGCGCGTGACCAAGGCGGTGCAGGCGGATGTGGCAGCTCTGGATGCATTCAGTCGGGATTGGGGCATCTGGGATGACAGTCACCGTTTTATGGACAACAAAAGCAGGGGGTACATCGAATCCAACCTGTTCAGTGATATGCCGATGCGGGATTTTAGTCTCAACCTGATGAGCTTCATGGATCTCACCGGCTACGAAATCTGGACGCGTACCCTGCTACCCGATGCGCCGGGGATCAATCCGGATCAGTTTCCCTACTTCCTTGATGAACTGAAAAAGCAGTTGAGAGAACGCTCGGTGGCACAAGGGGGCATCAATCTGCACGGGATCCGCGCTTCCCAGTGGGGGCCGCTAATGTACTCGTGGCAGCCGATCAGAAACAGTGACGAGTCGGCACCGTTCAACGGTTTCTTGCTGGTTGTTCGTTGGCTCGACAAGGCCTACCTCGAGCAAGTATCGGAGCGTACCGCGCTGCCACTGGCGATCTCCCACGCCAATCTGGATGTCACAGCTACCTTCAAACCACTGAAACCGCAAATAACGTATCGCCTGATCGACCTTGGGCTGACCCGGCTCAGGGGAGAGGTGCGACTGCTCAACAGCGATAACCAGCCGGTACTGACCCTGGTGATTGAGGAGGAGAGAAAGATCTTGAGTGGCGTCATGGAGGGGGCGCTCTGGACCTTTATCGGCATGCTGTTTATCAGTTTTATCTGCGTCATGATCGCCATGTACCGGCTCAACAGCATTGTGCTTACCCCGTTGCAGCAGCTGGTGTCGGCGCTGCAACGCTTTGGCGATCGGCCAGATGCCACCTTGATCCCCTATATCGACAGCAGCGCCGAGATGGCGACCCTGAGCGGCAAGTTCAAGGAGATGGCCAGCAAGGTTAGTCAGCAACACGATGATTTGTTGGAAAAATCCAGCCAGATGGAGATGGCTGCATTCACCGACCCCTTGACCCGTTGTTTCAATCGTCGCTATCTCGATGGCTTGTTGCAGGCCAACCGGGCCAAACCTTGTCTGTTATTGCTGCTGGATCTGGATCATTTCAAGCGGATCAATGACCGCCTTGGCCATGACATCGGGGATCTGGTGCTGAAACAGTTGGCGGATCTGCTGCGCAAGGTGGTGACAGGGGAGCGCGAGCCGATCATCCGGCTGGGCGGGGAGGAGTTCTTGTTGCTGCTACAAGTGGATGACGAGCAAGAGTTGGCGCTGCGGGTCGAATATCTGCGCCAGCGTGTCGCTCAGCACCGCTTTGGCAGAGAGGATGCGCCACTCTGGTTGACGGTGTCGCTGGGGTTCTGCCGCTATCCGTTGCACCCGGAGTACCCGGATTCATTCTGGAGTCATAGCTTCAAACTGGCGGACATGGCGCTGTATCAGGCCAAAGTCGGCGGGCGAAATCGGTGGTGTGGCTACGCTGGTCCCCTCTCTGCGGAGGGAATGGGCCAGACTCCGGAACAGCTTGCCGAAGGGGGGAATATCACCCTGCTGCACTCTGTCAATCCGGATTAACCCTGCCGTACCAATACCAGATAGGCCAGGGCGACAATAAAACCGAGCAGGATAAAGAGAAAGGATCCGATTCCCCACACGGCCGCGAGAAAGGCCCCCACCTTTTGCCATTTCGACTCATTTTTCATAAATAAACCATTACTTACCAGTAACTTGTATGGCGCAAAAAATACGCTGATTTACCCATATAAACAACAATTAATCGCCGCACTGCCGTGCAATAAGATGTGGTTTGTTTGCTCCTTTTGGCGCTGGATGCGGGTAGTTACAACCTGTCGAAACAGGTATTTCAGCTTGTTGTCTGGGGGCTCAACGAGATTGGGATGGCGCGCAAAGATGTCACACCAATCGATTTATTTCTGTGCAACCTTTGCTCCAAGTCAATAACTTTGCATTTACAAGGGCATATAGTCAGCGGGCTTACAGCATCAAATGAAAACAAAAAAAGGGATTACGTGATGAAAAAATTACTTACTCTGATGATTGCCGCTGCAGTGACCTCTCCATTCGCCATGGCCCATCAGGCTGGTGATATTCTGGTTCGTGGTGGTTTGGCCATCGTTTCTCCTCAGGAGAGCAGTGACAACGTATTGGGTACCGGTGAATTTGAGATTAACAGTAATCAACAGCTTGGCCTGACCCTCGGTTATATGATCACCGACAACTGGGGTGTTGAGTTGCTGGCTGCAACCCCGTTCTCCCATCGTGTGAGCACTGCTGGATTGGGGGAAATTGCCAAAGTTAAGCACCTGCCGCCTACCCTGATGGGTCAATACTACTTCGGTGATGCCAAGAGCAAGGTTCGTCCTTATGTTGGTGTCGGTATCAACTACACCACCTTCTTTGACGAGAAGGGTGTTGGCAAACTGGATGGCGCCAATATCAGTCTTGATGACTCATGGGGATTGGCGGGCCAGGTTGGTATCGATATGGCTGTGACCGACCGCTGGTTTGTGAACGGTTCTGCCTGGATTATGGACATTGACACTGATGTCAAAGTCGATGGCGTTGGCACTTTTAAAACACATATCGACCCGATGGCCTTTATGGTGGGTGTTGGCTACCGCTTCTAATGATTCTGACTGCGGTTCTGAACGGACCGCGGAAGATAGCAAAGTGCGTCTCTTTCAGCCCGGCTTGTGCTGGGCTTTTTTTGGTTGTCTGATTTTGTCTGTACTGTGATCCAACCCGATACAAATCAATTAAATACCTGCCGCTTTATTTCAGTTATTCGCCACCCCTGCCGATAGTGACTATGTTCACTTTACCTTCCCCCAATGAGTGAGGATGTCTCCATGGGCTTATCTATCGTGCAGCGGATCATCGCCGGATTCGTGTTGATGCTGCTGTTGCTGATCCTGCTTGGTGTGATCAGTACCTTTAAAATCAAGGGTATAAATGACGGCCTCTCTGCCGTATCTGACCGGGCAACCCCGCTGGTGGTTGCTGTCGCAGGTCTCAAGGGGGCACTGCAGGATAGTAACCGCTGGGTGCTGGTCTACCGCACCAGTGAAGATGCCGCCCAGTTGCCGCAGCTGGCCAATCAGTTCAAGGAGCAGCAGAACCGCTTCGCCCAGCTGAGTCAGGAGATGGGTAAATTTACCGACGTAGCGGATGCTCGTGCCCGCTTCCAGCAGGTCGAGAGTGCTACCACCCAATTTTATGGCTTGGCGGATCAGGTGTTGGCACAGCATCGGCAGTGGGTCAGTACGCTGGAGCAGCGCCACAAGCTGGAGATGGAATTTATCCGTCTTGAGGATACCTACCAGTGGGCGGCGGATCTGCTGCTGCAACAGACCGCCAGCAAGCGTTCCATGCGCAACAAGGCGGAGCTCATTACCTCGGGTATCGCTCGCGATCTGAAGAATATCCGCCGTGCCGATGCCAAAACCGACCTGAACGAGCTGGAAAAGGTACTCAGCAAGGACATCGAGATGGCCCGCAAGCGGTTGGAGCGGGTGCTGGTGCCCGATGATGTGAAAGCGCGCTTTGTCTCCAATCTGGATCGGATGCAGGAGCTGGCGCTCGGCGCTCAGGGCTTGCTGGCGACCATGCGACAGGCTCAGCAACTGGCGCTGTCGCTGGCCACGCAAAATCAGCAGCTGGATGCCAGTCTGGTCAACAGCCTCAATTTGCTCGATGAGATGGGCAAGTCTGCCGGAGCCATCGCCAGCGATAGCCGGATCAATGCCGATGCAGCGGTCAGTAGCGCCAGCTTCTGGATCCTGGTGGTTGCCGCTATGTCGGCCGCTGCCGCACTGGTGATCGGTTATACCACGGCGCGCAGCATTCAGCGCCCGTTGCAGATGATCAACAAGGAGCTCGATTACATGGCGGCCGGTGACATGACCCGCCGCATCAACTACCGCAGCAGTTGCGAATTTGGCAGCCTCTCTCGCTCCATCGATACGCTGGCGGGCAAGACCGGCGAGCTGCTCTCTCAAATCAATGCAGGCTCCCGCCATCTGGTGGATGAAGCGAGCCGCGCCGCCGAGATCAGCGAACGGGCCATGTCCCGGGTGCAGGAGCAGAAGAGCCAGACCGATCAGGTGGCCGCCGCCATTACCGAGCTGGAAGTGAGCGCCACCGAGGTGGCCCGCTCTACCGATGGCACCAAGCGGGAAGTGGATCTGGCCGATGAAGAGGCGCGCAATGGGCGCCAGAAAGTGGCCACCACTCGCCGGCTCACCGAGCAGCTGGCGGGTGCCATGGAAGAGGCGGTCGGGATCACCTACAAGCTTGGGGAATTCAGCAACAACATCGGCAGCATTCTCGATGTGATCCGCAGCATCGCCGAGCAGACCAACCTGCTGGCGTTGAACGCCGCCATTGAAGCGGCCCGTGCCGGCGATGCCGGTCGCGGTTTCGCGGTGGTGGCCGATGAGGTGCGGGCGCTGGCTAATCGCACCCAGACGTCGACCGAAGAGATCCAGGGGATGATTGAGAACCTGCAGAGCTCCAGCAAGCATGTGGTTGAAGTGATGGGGCGCAGCCAGGAGCAGACCCAGAGCTGTGTTGAGCAGACTCGCGAGATGGATGTGGCGCTGCAATCCATTGCCGATCGGATGGGGGCCATCAAGTCGATGGCGGATCAGGTGGCCCATGCCGCTCAGGAGCAGATCTCCGTCAGTCAGGGGGTCGCTCGTCATATCGCCGGTATTGCCGATGTGGCATACGAGACCGAACGGGAGGCGCGCGAATCCGCCAGCAGCAGCGAAGTGCTGGCAGACCTGGTCGCCAAACAGCAGCAATTGATCGCACATTTCAAGGTCTAGGAGGGCTTATGTCTAAAAAGTGGATTGGAGCCCTGAGTCTCCTGTTGTGTGGCCAGCTGATGGCCAGCGAGCTGGTGATTGAAAGCTGGCGAACCGATGACAAGGCGTTGTGGGAGCAGAAAATCATCCCGGCGTTTGAAGCGGCGCATCCCGGCATCAAGGTGAGTTTTCATCCGGTGCAGAACGTTAACTACATGCCTACCTTGCTGGAGAACCTGAAGGCCGGCAAGGCTGGGGATCTCATTACCTGTCGTCCGTTTGATGATTCGCTTGCCCTGTTCAAGGCGGGCCATCTGGCCGAGCTGACCGAGATGGCGGGGATGGAGAACTTCCCGAGTTTTGCCCAGTCACCCTGGCAGACGGATTCCGGAGCCCAGACCTTCTGCGTACCCATGGCCTCGGTGATCCATGGCTTCTTCTATAACAAGAAGATTTTCAGTGAGTTGGGGCTCACCTTGCCGCAAACCCGCGATCAGTTCTTCGCCGTGCTGGACAAGATCAAGGCCGACGGGCGTTATGTGCCGCTGGCCATGAGCGGTTCCGAGAGTTGGGTTGCCTCCGAACTGGGGTTCCAGAACATTGGTCCCAACTACTGGAAGGGAGAGGACGGCCGTCTGGCTTTGATTGGCGGGCAGGAGCGGTTGGACAACCCGCAATATGTGAAGGTGTTCGACGAGCTGGCCCGCTGGCGTTCCTACCTCGGTGAAGGTGGTGAGAGCCGCGATTACGCGACCAGCAACGAGTTGTTCACATCGGGCAAGGCCGCCTTCTACGTGGCGGGCTCCTGGGAGATTGCTCCCTTCACCGGCAAGGTCGATTTTGGCGTCATGCGTCCGCCGGTGGCCAAACAGGGTGATGGCTGTTTCTTTACCGACCATACCGATATCGGTATGGGGATGAACCCGGCCAGCAAGAATAAAGAGGGTGCAATGGCTTTCCTGCAGTGGCTGACGACGCCGCAATTTGCCGAGCTCTATACCAACTCGCTGCCGGGATTCTTCTCCCTCTCCAACCACTTCTTCGATGTCACCAATCCGGCGGCCAAAGAGATGATGGAGTGGCGCGATCAGTGTGACTCGACCATTCGGGTGGCGACCCAGATCCTCTCCCGTGGTACGCCCAAGTTGGGGGATGAACTGGCAGAGGTGAGTCAGGCTGTGCTGCTTGGCAAGATGGAGCCCAAAGCTGCCGCTGATCGACTGGAAAGTGGCTTGAAGGGCTGGTATGCCCCTCATCAGGGCAACAAGGCCAAGAGCGCGGATTGTCAGTGTGATACGGTTGCCCCTGCCCCTGCTTCAGTGCCGACGACTGAGGTGTCCGCAGCCCCAGCAACCAGTGAAACGCCTGCCGTGGTGTCACCTGCTGTGACTCCCGCAGAACCCGCATCAGCGGCCGCTGCCCCATTACCGGCGCCGTCGGATGAGGTGGAGCAGGCGCTCTCCAACGAGCTGGAGGCGCCACAGCAGCCACAGCAATAGGTCATCTGCATCAATAAGAGCGGGAGGCATCAGCCTCCCGTTTTTTTATGGCTCGTGGCCAGCATGTATCGCTTTATTGTGCTTCGTGGGGCCAGCGGCAGAGGCTGCCGATGCGGGCAACCGGGACAAACCCCAGAGAGCGGTAAATGCGCTGGGCATGGTAGTGCTCGTCAGCCACTATGATGAGTTGTTTGGCGCGGGATAATCCTGCGCGAGCCACTTGACTCAGCAGCTGGCGGCATAACCCCTGGTTGCGCCACGCATGGTGCGTGCGTACCAATTGGAAGCGCCCAAGTGTGCCGCAAAAGAAGAGACCACAGCTGGCGACCAGTTGCCCCTCTTGCCAGATCCCCCACCAGTCCCCGAGACCATCGGCAATCATGGCCTGATAGAGCGCCTGGCGGGATTGCAGATAGGGGAGATAACTCTGTTCAGAGTGCCCCTCATCCCGCTCATGGAGTTCGAAGTCGAGCCACTCAGGCCAATCAGCAGTGGTGAAGGTGCGTGCCTCAACCTTGTTCATGTCGTCGTGAAGAGGTGGGCAGCTCTGTTCATCCAGCGCCAGTACCACGCACTCCATATATTGGTATCCGGTTGCGACAAAACCGGCGATCCGGCTGTTTTGTCCGGCCGCCAGTGGCCATTGGAAGGTGCGGTGGCGCACTCGAGGATCCTGGCCGATCAGCTGATCGAATGTTGCTTCCAGCCAGCCTTTGTCACGGTCGCTGGGCGGGGTGGGGAGCAGCAGGTAGTTGCCGAAGTAGTAATCGGGAGCATCCGGCGTGCGAACCGCCCAGAACTGATCGTGCTGAACAACCTCGCCCTGATAGCGATCGAACAGCAAGTCGGTGGCAAAGCCGGGGTGGGTATCCATGATGGTGCTCCTGCAAAGACTCATTCTATTATCGGCAGGAGTGGGAAATAGATGAAAAGGGGCCGGAGAAACCTCCGGCCAAACAATCACACGCAGATTCAGAACGTCCAGGACGATCTGCCCCCATCATAACTCGACTGGGGCAATTTTGGGATGGGCACTTTTCGGTTACGTACCGTTAATTTTGTAAATATGAAGTTCGTCAGATCGGATGTGAGGTAAATCCCTGTTGACTTTGTGTCGTTTTGCTCATAAATATAAAGACGTTTAGACGTCCAAACATCCGTTTTGACGTAGGCAGATGGATTGCAGGACAGGGAGAAGAGCAGATGGGATTTCACAGTGCACGTCAGGTTGAGGCGCTCAACCAGAGCTTGGCAGATTTGAATGGCGATATATCGGTCAGTTTCGAGTTTTTTCCGCCCAATAGTGAAGGGATGGAAAATACCCTCTGGCAGTCCATCGAACGGCTGAAGGTGCTGGAACCCAAGTTCGTCTCCGTCACCTATGGCGCCAACTCTGGCACCCGTGATCGCACCCACAAGGTGATCAAGGACATCAAGGAGCGGACCGGCCTGATTGCGGCGCCGCACCTGACCTGTATCGATGCCAGTCGCGACGAGCTGCGCACCATCGCCCGCGACTACTGGAACAGCGGTATTCGTCATATTGTGGCTCTGCGCGGTGATTTGCCGCAGGGGTTGGAGAAGCCGGATATGTATGCCACCGATCTGGTTGCTCTGCTCAAGTCAGAGGCGGACTTCGATATCTCGGTTGCTGCCTATCCGGAAGGGCACCCGGAGGCCAAGAGTGCGCAATCCGACCTGCTCAACCTCAAGCGCAAGATTGATGCTGGTGCCAACCGCGCCATCACTCAGTTCTTCTTCGATGTGGAAACGTATCTGCGCTTTCGGGATCGCTGCGCCGCTATCGGCATCGATGCTGAAATCGTGCCGGGGATCCTGCCGGTCTCCAACTACCAGACCCTGGCCAAGTTTGCCGGTTTTACCAACGTGAAGATCCCGCGCTGGATGCATCAGCGTTTCGAGGGACTGGATAACGATCAGATGACCCGCAATCTGGTGGGGGCGAGCATCGCCATCGATCAGGTGCGCGTGCTGAGTCAGGAAGGCGTGAAGGATTTCCACTTCTATACCCTGAACCGCTCCGAGCTGACTTATGCCATCTGCCATACTCTGGGGGTTCGTCCCAAGGGTTGACCGGTGGTCACCGCGATAAAAGCAAAAAGCCAATGAGTTGCTCATTGGCTTTTTCGTTATGGCCGATTATCAAGGTCTGGTCGGGGCGATCTCTTTTGGCTCAAGATCGATAACCGCATTACCGGCAGCCCCCGGATACTGGCGATAGACCTGATCCTGCTCCAGTGTGTAGAAGGTATCCAGATAGTCGTCGTTGTTGGTCATCCAGGAGTCGGGCAGAGCCTTGACGATGCGACCGCCGAGATCGAGGAAGGGCAGGGCTTCCGGCACGCCACCCGCAGTAAAGCCGAGTTTGAGAGCTTCAATCAGCAGGGCGCTCAGCTCCTTGTAGTTGACGTTGTCATCCTGCTCCATCATCACCACATCGACGGCACCCCAGCGATAGCGATCCCAGTAAACCAGGATCTGGTTGGGGGTGTAGTCTGTGTTGTCATAGTCGAGGTAGGGCATGTCGACAATATCGACCACTGGTTCATCCCGACTGGGATTAACCCCTGCGACCACTGCATACACTTCGGCTGCGCCGAGCAGCCAGGGCTCCTGATCATCCTTCAGTCTGATCTTTTTCAGGATACTGGTCTTGAGCGGCGCCGTGCTGGCCGCCACTCGCGGAGCGCTTTGCAGATCCGCATCGGCCAGCGCCTTGCGCATCACCTTCAAGCCTGCGTTCTTGGCTTTGACGGGATCGGCTTCGACTACCAGAACCGGCCGGGCCGGTGCCTTGTCCACATCCAGATAGACAGGATTGCCAGCGCTGTCGAACGCTTCAATGGCGCTCCAGCTCTTCTCATCTCCACTTGGAACATAGGCGACCAGCGGTTCGACACCCTGTTGCAGTGCGGTGGCCTGATCGGTGTTGGCCAGCCGCAACTGCATCAGTTGCTTGACCTCGCCATCCAGTCCTTGCCGGCTGATGGCCGCCTGGTTGGCATCGCTCGCCTGCCGTTTAAGGCGTGGGCTGGCCTTCTGCAGCAGGTTGGGAAGCGGGCTCTGGTATTGCTGATTGCTCAGCAGAGGCAGCAGGTTTTTCTGCTGAAGTGCGAGCTGGCGAGCCAGCTCTCGATCCGTATCGGCAGCCTGGACGCTCGTAGCACCCAGTATGGCCAGTAGTAACAAGACAGCCTGATTTTTCATTTTTATACTCCGTTGCATGGAACCTGACAGGGCACCATGTCCGGGAAGATTGGTGCCCTGACGCCACTAGAAGGAAATTAGTTTCACTTGTGAATCATTTTATCTGGATAGTGTGCAGAGGTTCACGGTTTGAGGTTCAATTGATTCCTTTGTCGATATAATTGGAACTGATAGATAGCCAGACCAATCAGCAGACCCCAGCAGGCTGCCGCGATGCCGAGCAGGCTGATCCCGGACGCGGTAATAATAAAGGTGAGCAGCGCAGCTTCTCGCGCTTCATCCTGTTGCAAGGCAGAGTGCAGGCTACTGCCGATGGTGCCTAGCAGGGCCAATCCGGCGATGCAGGTGACAAGGGCTGCCGGAAAGGCGCTAAACAGGGCCGCGACGGTTGCGCCGAAGCAGCCGGTCAGGAGATAAAAGCAACCCGCCCATACCGCAGCTGGCCAGCGGCGCTTGGTATCCGAGTCGACCTCTTTGCCCATGCAGATGGCGGCAGTGATGGCGGCCAGATTGAAGGCATAGCCGCCAAAAGGGGCGAGCAGCAGGCCAGTCAGGCCAGTCCAGCTGATCAGCGAGGAGGTGGAAGGCTGATAGCCATGGGCCCGCAAGATGGCAATTCCCGGCATGTTTTGCGATGTCATGGTGACAATGAACAGCGGCAGCGCGATACCAAACAGAGCATCAAGGGAGAAGGCTGGCCATGTCCAGACCGGGCTGGCGAGTTGCCAGTGAAGGGGGCCCATTTGCAAATCCCCCCGCACGCTGCAGATCAGCATCCCCACTCCCAGTACCAGCACCATGGTATGGCGGGGCCAGAGATGACGACCCAGCAGGAAGGCCAGCAGCAGGGTGCCAAGCAACAAGGGGTCTTGCGGGGCGACCTTGAACAGATCCAGCCCGAATTTGAGCAGCACGCCAGCCAGCATGGCGGCGGCCAGTGGAGCCGGGATATGTTTCATCAAACGGTCGAACCAGCCGCTGATGCCACACAGAGTGATCAGCAGGGACGAGATCACAAAGGCGCCGATGGCTTCCGCCAGAGTGAAGTTGCCCAGCGTGGTGATCAGCAGTGCCGCGCCCGGTGTGGACCAGGCGGTTAGTATGGGTATGCGGTAATATAGAGAGAGGCCGATGCAGCTCACCCCCATGCCGATCCCCAGCGTCCAGAGCCAGGAGGCAACTTGGGCAGTATCAGCACCCGCTGCCGTGGCGGCCTGGATGATCAGGATGACGGAGCTGGTGTAGCCGACCATCACGGCGATAAAGCCTGCGACCAGATGGGGGATGGCGAAGGGCATGACTCTTCCTCTTGGCGTTGTGACGCGCTGTGCGTTATTACGTACAATACATCTTTGACTATATCGCTGTGCGCTATAGCGTACAAGGCGCATCGTGCAAGAGTAATAAAGAGGCAGTTATGCAAGAGATGAGTCAGCATCTGGCTGCTCGACTGAAGGGGCTGCGCAGCGAGCGTGGCTGGAGCCTGGATGCCGCCGCGCGCGAAACGGGTGTCAGCAAGGCGATGCTGGGGCAGATTGAGCGGGGAGAGTCCAGCCCGACGGTGGCGACGCTATGGAAGATAGCCACCGGTTTTCGAGTCTCATTTTCCAGTTTCATCGAGCCCACACCCGCCACGCAGGAAGAGGTGCTCTATCGCACCGCCGATGCTATTCGCCAGCAGCCTGCGGGAGAGGGCATGCAAGTGGCACCGCTCTTCCCTTATGAAAACCGGTTTGGTTTCGAGTTGCTTGAGCTGACCCTGTTGCCGGGTTACCAGCGTGAGTCCGAGCCCCATGAGCCGGGAGTGACCGAGCATGTCATCGTCATCAGCGGCATGATGGAGGTGCTGGTGGCAGGGGAGTGGTGCTCACTGGTGCAAGGCGAGGCGGTGCGTTTTGCTGCCGATCGCCCACATGGTTATCGCAATCTGGGCATAGCCCCGGCGATCTTCCACAACTTGATCCACTATCCGGTGGTAACACCCTGAACATGTTCCGCAGTCATCAACCCGGTCGACCATCTGCTCTGGGGCGGATCAATATCGGGGTATAGACCCAGACAAACAGACCATAGGCAGCGATCCAGGCAAGCGCGCTGAGGTTCCAGCCATGCAGGGTATAAGCAGGCCAGAACAGCGGAATCGCCACCCGCATTGTAGCGGCAGCGATAACCAGGGCGAATGCGCCAGTGATCCTGCGTCCTACCTGCAAGGCCCGACCGCTATGGCCGAGGGAGACTCGCGCAATCATGCCCAGGATCATGGTCCCCATACAGCCTGCGCTGAGCAGGTGACTGGCCATCGACAACGTGATGGGCAGACCCGCGCTATGTACCGCAAGGGCGAACAGGCCAAGAGGGATAAACAGATAAGCGAGATGGAGTGACCACAGCAGGGGATGCGCAAGGGTCGATGGCAGATGCCAACGCAGTTGTCGCCACAGATGCAAACTCGCAGCCATTATATATAGAGGCACTATATATATGCTGGTGACCCATTGGGTGGGGAGCAGCAGCCAGCAGAGCAAGATAAGCCACAGTGTCGCGAGCACCGCCCGTTCCAGCCAGAGCTGAGGTGCGGGTTTCTCCTGACCGGTTGCCCGGGCGGTAAAGAACGGAATCACCCTTCCACCCATCACGGCGATCAGGGTGGTGAACAACAGCACAGTGGTGATCAATAGGTGCTCAACGGTGGTCCAATCGACCTGCCATAACCAGCTGGCGCCATTGAGCAGGGTCAGTATCAGCAACAGGGGCACGAAGAAGAGGTTGCGCCATTGCCGGGTTATCAAGATAGGCTTGGCAAGGAACCAGGCGCACAGCGGCAACCAGAGCAGGTCTGCCGCCATCAGGAGCGTATTCTCTTCACCCAGCCAGGGTAACAAGGTTCTTGGCAACATCCACAACCCCACCACCAGCGCCAATGGCCAGCTTCGAACACCGGGATAGGCCGTCCAGTTCTGCACTGCGGTGAGCAGAAAACCCGCGACGATGGCAGCCCCGAAACCAAACAGCATCTCATGACCATGCCACCAGATCGGGTTGGCAATCCCGGGCAAGGTAAGCCAACCGTTGAGCTGCCACAGCCAGAGCAACATGGCGACGGCCGCAAACAGAGCCCCGAACAAGAAGAAGGGTCGGAACCCCAGGCGGAACAGCGGGACGATTTGCTCTTCCTTATGACTATCGAGGATTTGATGCATGAGGGCATTCCAATTAAACATTTGAGATGATAATTATAAATTAGCTTTTAAAATGTTCAATTTAAATCCGGCAATAGTCAGGATTGATGTCATTTCGAGCAAAAAAAGAGGTGGTTGTTTGATATCTGAGCGAACGAACTTTTTTGCTGAAAAAGCCCTTGTCATCCCGGCGCGGCTCCCTATAATGCGCCCCTACCAGCACGGCGGAACACGCCGGACTGATGAGCCAGCTTCCTAGTGAAGTGAGCGCCGAAAGAAAAGCGAAAACAATCGCTTGACTTTCGAAGTGAGAAGCGTAATATGCGCCTCCTCAACGCGACAAGCGTGACGCTCTTTAACAA
>NZ_JBFOCS010000071.1:0-60255 GCF_040907905.1 Aeromonas sp. s13
CAGCCTCTCGACTTGCCGCTGCGAGAGGACTTGCCGGGTCGCTTTTTTACGATGGAGACGCCGTAGTCATTCTTCAGTACATCGACGACGGCCTCGAAGAACTGGGCTTTCTGACTCATCAGCGCCAGCTGTTGCTCAAGTTCCTTGATGCGCTGTTCTGGCGTCTGGTTGTCGTGGTCAGGCATGGTGATGCTCCTGCCGGCACGTACAGAAGCCCCCTGGCTCCAATCTTGCCGACCATGTTTACGCAACCATACCAGAACGGTGGAACGGCCCTGAATGCCATAACGCACCTGAGCCTGTTTGTAGGTGAGCTCGCCTTTTTCAATCTGCTCGACCAGTGCCAGTTTAAAAGTCAGCGAGTAATCGCGCTGTGTCCGTTTCACACCTTGTCCCATCGAGTTCTCCATTTATTGGGGGGAAAGGTGTAAACCATATTCAGGACGGGACACCAGAAACAAAAAAGCCCCTGACGAGGTCAGGGGCTCAAACCGTGGCGGGTGCCGCCAGAGGATCAGATCATGATGCCTGCGATAACAGCAGAGAGTAGGCTGACCAGGGTAGAACCGTAGACCAGCTTCAGACCGAAGCGGGAAACCATGTTGCCCTTCTCTTCGTTCAGCGCTTTTACCGCACCGGCGATGATGCCGATGGAGCTGAAGTTGGCGAAGGAGACCATGAAGATTGAGAGGATGCCAACGGTGCGCGGAGAGAGCTCGGCAGCCACCTTACCCAGATCCATCATCGCCACGAACTCGTTGGTTACCAGCTTGGTCGCCATGATGGAGCCCGCTTGCAGCGCTTCACCACTCGGGATACCCAGGATCCAGGCGATCGGGTAGAAGAGGTAACCCATGACGAACTGGAAGTTCACGCCAAATGCCATCTCGAACAGGTAGTTGATCAGGGCAATCAGGGCGATAAAGCCCACCAGCATGGCACCCACGATAACGGCAACGGTGAAACCGGCCATGATGTACTCGCCCAGCATCTCGAAGAAGTTCTCTTTCTTCGGGGTGTGGTGCTCGTCACCTTCGGCAATGGCCTTGATGTCGGTCACGGAGTTATCCGGCTCGTAGGGGTTGATCAGCGAGAGCACCACGAAGGTACTGAACATGTTGAGCACCAGCGCGGCGACCACGTAGCGCGGCTCGATCAGCTGCATGTAGGCACCGACGATGGACATGGAGACGGTAGACATGGCCGTCGCAGCCAGGGTGTACATCTGCTTCTCGTTCAGGTGCGGCAGGATGTTCTTGAGGGCGATGAAGTTCTCGGATTGGCCGACGATCATCGAGCTGATGGCGTTGAAAGACTCCAGCTTGCCCATGCCGTTGATCTTGGCCAGCACGGTACCGATACCGCGGATCACCAGCGGCAGCAGGCGGATGTACTGCAGAATACCGATCAGCACGGAGATGAAGACGATGGGCATCAGCACCATCAGGAAGAAGGAGAAGGCCCCTTCGTTGACCAGACCACCGAACACGAAGTCGGTACCCTGTTTGGCAAACTCCATCAACTTGGTGAAGCCGGCGGCAAAGCCCCCCACCACCGCCAGACCCACTTCCGAGTTCAGCATGAACCAGGCCAGCGCCAGTTCGACCACCAGCAGTTGGCCGATATAACGCAGCTTGATCTGTTTCCAGTTGTGGCGGTTAGCCAGCAGAGAGAGAGCGAGGACCATCACCAGTCCGAGCACAAAGTGAACGTATTCCATACCTGTAGCACCTGAGTAAATTGTAATTTTTGACCGGCGCCATCATAGACATTTGCACATTTAAAAATCAGATAGCCATCACAATCCCGCGCAATATTATGGAGGCAGGATAATACAAACGTTTTTAAATTAATTGTGCAATGAACTGATATTAATCGCGCAACATTGAAAATATAAATTCCTTTAAAAACATTATATTGAGTAAGGTTGGCGCCGTTTTTATGTTCTTTGAAAATATTTCATCAGCATTTTCGCAACATTCCCTATGGCGCAATAACTACTCGTGGAATATTTTCCAGTCATTATATTAAAACACTGAAAATAGAAAACGTTTATCCGCGATAAATAATTAGATGTGTGTTTGAAAAATAGTCCTTATTACATTGTCAGTGCTCGCCCGCGATCGGTTTGGCAACAAATGAACCTTTCATGGCCCCCTCGTGACCAGCCGTTCAAAAATCCGCCACATCCGGTGCCACATTCTGGTATGATGCGCGGCCTTAGCGCTCGCGCATCCCCGTTTTCTCCGAAATAGAGTCCTTTTGTGAACAACAGCGAATTTAGCAGCCTCAATCTCTCCCCCGCCCTGCAAGAGAACCTCACCAGCCTGGGTTACCTGCAGATGACCCCGATCCAGGCCCAGAGCCTGCCCCTGGTGCTCGATGGCAAAGACCTGATCGCCAAGGCAAAAACCGGCAGCGGCAAGACCGCCGCCTTCGGCCTCGGCCTGCTGGCCAAGCTCAACGTCAACCGCCTCGAAGTGCAGGCGCTGGTGCTCTGCCCAACCCGCGAACTGGCGGATCAGGTGGCTCAGGAGATCCGTCGTCTGGCGCGCGCCCTGCCCAACGTCAAGCTGGTGACCCTGTGCGGCGGCACCCCGACCGCACCGCAGTCCGCAACCCTGAGCTTTGGTGCCCACATCGCCGTCGGCACTCCGGGTCGCATTCTCAAACATCTGGAGCAAGGCACGCTGGAGCTCTCCGGCCTCAAGACGCTGGTGCTGGATGAAGCGGATCGCATGCTGGACATGGGCTTTGGCGAAGATATCAACCGGGTCATCAGCTATGCCCCACAACAGCGCCAGACCCTGCTCTTCTCCGCGACCTATCCGGAAGGGATCGCCCAGATGAGCCGCGGCGTGCAGCGCAATCCGGTCGAGGTGAGCGTGGAGTCCCTGCACGAGGGAAGCGCCATCGAACAGAAGCTCTACGAAGTGCCTGCTGGTCAGCGCCTCGACGCCCTCACCTGGCTGCTGAGTCACTACCAGCCCAGCTCCTGCGTGGTGTTCTGCAACACCAAGCGCGCCTGTAACGACGTAGCCGACCATCTGGCCGCCAAGGGCTTCTCGGCGCTGGCGCTGAACGGCGATCTGGAACAGCGCGAGCGGGATCAGGTGCTGGTGCGTTTTGCCAACGGCAGCGCCACCATTCTGGTGGCCACCGACGTGGCGGCCCGTGGCCTCGACATCAAGGAGCTGGGCGCCGTCATCAACTACGAGCTGACCTATGATCCGGAAGTGCACGTACACCGCATCGGCCGTACCGGTCGTGCCGGCCAGCAGGGTCTGGCCCTGAGTCTCTATCAGCCGAACGAGGCCCAGCGCGTCAACTTTATCGAAGAGTACCAGCAGGCTCCGATGCCGCTGGGTGATCTCGACAGCATCGGCCGCGATATCAAGCCGATCGCCCCGCAGATGGTGACCCTCTCCATCGATGCAGGCCGCAAGACCAAGGTGCGGGCCGGTGACATTCTCGGCGCCCTGACCGGTGAAGGCGGCATTGCCGGCGCCGATGTGGGCAAGATCCAGATCTCCGAGCAGTACTCCTACGTCGCCGTGAAGCGCAGCGTGGCGAGCGCCGCCCTCAAGCGGTTGCAGGAAGGCAAGATCAAGGGTCGCAGCTACCGCGCCCGCAAACTGGGCTAAGGTTTTTTGCAAGCCGTTAGCCAGACCACAGGCGCCTGACAGGCGCCTGTTTCATATCTCCGATGCCGCCATGCGGCAAGAAAGGCACCATGACCCAAGCAATCCAAACCGATGTGAGCTGCCAGAACTGCGAAGCCTGCTGCTGCCGCCTCGAAGTGATGCTCTTTACCGATACCGGCGTGCCGGACCGTTATGTACTGGAACGGGATGGCGAGATACCGGTCATGCGCCGGCTGGACGACGGCTGGTGCGCCGCCCTCGACCGCAACACCATGATGTGCCGTATCTACGAGGTGCGGCCGCTGATCTGCCGTGAATTCGAAATGGGTGAACCCGACTGCGTTGACGAGCGGGACAAGTGGTTTATCAAGCTGGAGTGAAGCCCGTCCACGCGGGGAGCGGGGTGGTCAAGCACTCGCAGGTTCACAGGGCGCGATGTTGAGCTGCTCTCCCAGCCACTGGATGGCCGCTGCCTCTTGCTCGAAGTAACGTACTGCCCGAAAGGGTAACCCCATGAAGATGTTATCCGCCAGATAGCGCTTGAAGCCCCCCACGAAGACCACCGCCAGAAACTGACAGCCACTCTCGGCACACCAGCCAAACTGGCGACGAAAACGGGCCAGCACCTCGGGCCCAGCTGCTTCAAACTCGGTCGCGACCTCGACAATCCCCCAGGGGCCATCCATCAATCCGGCCAGTTCGTGACGAAAACGCGCCTCATAGGCCATGGCACCAGCCAGATTGAAGGGGCCACTCGGGCGGCAGATCAGCATCTGGCCCCTGCGCTCCATGTCGAATTGCCCATGTGGCTGCATGACTGCTCCCATTCCGTTACCACCACCATCGCCTGCAAATTGTTACCACAAGGTAATAATTTATAAGGAAAAGTCCAGCAGCAAACAGGCTTTTCCCAAAGCGTGCTCATCCTATCCAGCAAACCGTCGGCACCTCATGTTACCGACATCCCGCACCGAACCGATCTCAAGATGTGTGATTGCAGTTAACGAAACGTTACTGCTATTATCCGCGCCGCCACAAACATTCCACCTGCCGAAAGGTTTGCCCCCCCAACAAGGATGTGCAATGAAAAACAGGGACTCGAGTCATTACCAACGGATCTGGCGCTGGCACTTCTACGCCGGTCTCTTTGTCGCCCCTTTCCTGATCCTGCTGTCACTGACCGGGATCGTCTATCTGTTCAAACCCCAGCTCGACAACCTGATGTACCCCGAGCTGATGAAGGTCGCTACCGCCAGCCAAACCCTGAGTGCCGACCAGCTGCTGGCCAAGGCGATAATGACCATGCCCGATGCCAGCCTGCGTAAGTACCTGCCGCCTGCCGCTCCCGACCTGAGCGCTCAGTTCATCGTCAATCGGGGTGAACAGGAACTGACCCTGTTTATGGATCCCGCCAACGGCGCCCTGCTCGGCACCATGGATAACAAGTGGAATCTGCAAGCGGTGGCTCGCTCCCTGCACGCCGACCTGCTGCTCGGCACCACGGGGGATCGGCTGATCGAACTGGCCGCAGGCTGGGGGCTGGTACTGCTGCTGAGCGGTCTCTATCTCTGGTGGCCGCGCAAGGGGCCCGGCGTGGGCGGTATTCTCTGGCCCAGAGTCAATCAGCGTGGCCGCCTCTGGTGGCGCGATCTGCACGCCGTGGTCGGCTTCTGGGGCGCAGGTTTCCTGTTGCTGCTGCTCTTGAGCGGCATGACCTGGACCGGATTCTGGGGTGACCAGTTTGCCGCAGTCTGGAACCGCTTCCCGGCCGCCATGTGGAACGAGGTGCCCAAATCGGCGCCGCTGGCCCGCACTCTGAATCAGGCCCATGAGCAGACCGTCCCCTGGGCGGTGGAGAACATCCCCATGCCCAGCTCGCAGCCGGTCGATGAGGGGCACGATCACGGCGCCATGAACCACGGCGAGCATGAGGGAGTGGTGATGGCAAGCCAGCGCATTGCGCTGCAACGGGTGGTCGAGATCGCCCATGAGCGGGGAGTCCAACCGGGTTACAGCATCACCCCGCCGGTCGGCGCCACCGGCGTCTACACCATTGCCCTGTTTGCCGACGATCCACGCAACGACGCCACCCTGCATATCGATCAATACAGCGGCAAGGTGCTGGCCGATGTGCGCTGGCAGGATTACGGCCCGGTCGCCAAGACGGTAGAGAGTGGCGTCATGCTGCACATGGGCAAGCTCTACGGCTGGCCCCATCAGCTCGCCATGCTGCTTATCTGCCTGATGGTGCTGGCCAGCGCTGTGAGTGGTCTGTGGATCTGGTGGTGTCGCCGTCCGCAGGGGCGTCTCGCCGCGCCGCCACTGCCCGCCAAATTGCCGCCGATGCGCGGTGCCATCGCCCTGCTGATCCTGCTGGGGATCGCCTTCCCGCTGGTCGGCGCCTCCATGGTCGTCATCTGGCTGCTGGATATCCTGATTTTCTCCCGCCGCCCTCTCAGGGTGGCGCGCGCCAGCTAAACCGGCCAAAACCAAAAAGGGCTCCCATCTCGGGAGCCCTTTTCATTGTTCGCCTTGGCGAGCTGCGACCAGCGGTCAGGAGAGCGCTAACCCGATGGAGAGCAGCAGGCTGAACAGAAACGCGCTGATGGCGGTCTTCTTGAGGGAACCGGTCAGCACCTCGCCATCGTAGCTTTCGCGAAGAGTCTTGGCCGCATCGCTGAGAGGCTTCATGGCGGGCAGGAAGATCCACGGCCAGAAACTGGCGGGCTGGATCAGGATAAAGGCGATGGTCGCCAGCAGCGCTGCCCCCAGCAGTACCCAGTGATAGGCGATGGCGCGATTGCGGCCAAGGCGCACCGCCAGGGTGATCTTGCCGCTAGCGGCGTCGGTCTCGATATCGCGCACATTGTTGATATTGAGCACGGCGGTTGCCAGCAGGCCACAGGCGGTGGCAGGCAGCAGCAGATCCCACTCCAGCGTCTTGGTGAAGAGGTAGTAGGAGCCGAGCACCCCCAACAGACCGAAGAATAAGAACACCGAGATATCGCCAAACCCGCGATAGCCGTAAGGGGTCTTACCGACGGTGTAGGTCACCGCCGCGACGATGGCCGCGCCACCCAGCACCACAAATGCCAAAATCTGCAGCCACTGGCCACCGAAGGCGCAGCCGAGCAGCAGCAGGCCACTGGCCACCGCCGCCAGCGCGGTCAGCCCCATCGCCACGCACATCTGCTTTTTGGTGATAAGGCCGGAGACCACCGCCCGCTGCGGGCCGATCCGCTCGCCGTTGTCGGCGCCGGAGACCGCATCGCCGTAATCGTTGGCCAGATTGGAGAGGATCTGCAGCAGGATGGCGGTCAGCAGGGAGAGCGCCATGATGGTGCCATCGAAGGCGCCACGACTGGCAGCCAGCCCCGAGCCCAGCAGGATGGAAGAGCAGGCGAGCGGCAATGTTCGCAAACGCGCCGCCAGCAACCAAACAGAGAAGGTATTTGTCATTTTGTGATGGCCAAACAATCGGATATTGATCGTGTTAAGGGTTATCGAACCGGATTTGGGTATACTTGGCCCCGGAGAGTGAAGCTCCCGCGGGCGATTTACATGGACGAATGGGCAGATAATATATAGGAAATCATCGCCCTTTGGCATAAACCTACGGCATCCAGCTACCGGATCGCTCGTTACTACCCGGCTCAGACAAGAATCCATGTTGGCTCAGACCCATATCAAGCAACAACTGGACGCCCTGCGTCACAGCAACGTCAGCGGCTTCGTACGGTTGCGAGTGGCGATCGAAATCCGCTCCTTTCTGGGCTGGCTCGCGGCGCAAACCCTCTATCCCCGCATCTACTGGCAGGCCCGTGGAGAGGCTCGTCCCGAGTATGTCGCGCTGGGCGCCATCCATGAACTGACCGAACCGCACGCCATCAAGCAGGTGTGCACTAACACAGCCAACCAGCATCATGACGACAGCCCTCGCTACTATGGCGGGCTGGCGTTCGATCCAGCCCAATCCGGCTGGCAAGGGTTTGGCCCCTGCCGTTTCGTGCTGCCCCGCATCGAGCTGGTGCGCCGTGGCGAGTGCGTCAGTCTCTGCCTCAACCTCTGGCTGGATGAAAACAATCTCGAGGCCGAACTGCAGGCGGCCGAAGCCGCCCTTGATGCCCTGTGCCCGGAAGCACCGCTGCCCGCCCTGCAAAAACAGCCCTGGCAGCGACAGGATTGCCCCGGCCCCGCCCAGTGGCAGACGCTGGTAGAACGCGTCACCGCCCCTGATTTTCAGGCCCACACCCCCAAGGTGGTGCTGTCGCGGGAGAGCGTGCTGACCAGTCCGAACCATGATGCAGATATCAATCCCTGGGCCATGCTCGACCAGTGGGCCCGCCACGCTCAGGACTGCTTCCACTTCGGTTTTCAATTCTCCCCCGAGCAGGCCTTTATCGCCTGCTCCCCCGAGCGGCTCTACCGCCGGGAAGGGAGCCACCTCTTTACCGAGGCGCTGGCGGGCACCATCCGCCGCTCCGGCGATGAAGAGGTGGATGCCCAACTGGCCGCCGAGCTGCTGGCCGACAGCAAGAACCGGCTGGAGAACCGGCTGGTACATGCCGACATTCTCAGCCGACTGGCGCCGCTGGCCCACGACGCCACCCTGACCGAGCCGCGCATTCTCAAGCTGCGGCTGCTGCAACACCTCAAGTGCGATATCGAAGCCGAGCTCAAGCCCGGCGTCTGCGACTGGCAGCTGCTCGATGCCCTCCACCCGACGCCAGCGGTAGGCGGCGCCCCGCGCGAGGCGGCGCTCGCCTTTATCCGAGAGTTCGAACCCTATAATCGCGGCTGGTACGCCGGAGCCTGCGGCATGCTGAGTCGGGAGACCTCCGAGTTCTCGGTCGCTATTCGCAGTGCCCGCATTCAGCCGGGCAGCGTCACCCTGTTTGCCGGTGCCGGCATTGTCGCCGGTTCCGAGCCTGTCGCCGAGTGGGCCGAGCTCGACAACAAGATCGCCAATGTGCTCTCCCTGCTGGGATAGTCATTCACCCTTTTCACGCTACGAGAGCCCCTATGCCCACCCGTAAAGAGCCTGCCAGCGAAGAGTTTGCCTGCCCCCCGTTTTCGAGCCAGCACGCCACCTTCAACCACGTCTGGTCCTCCCTCTTGCTGGAGGAGCTCTTTCGCCTCGGGGTGCGCGACATCGCGCTGGCCCCCGGCTCCCGCTCTGCGCCGCTGACCATGGCAGCCGCGGCCCATCAAGGCTTTCGTCGTCACCTGCACTTTGACGAGCGCGGCCTCGGCTTTATGGCGCTCGGGCTGGCCAAGGGGAGCAACCGGCCTGTGGCTGTGATCATGACGTCGGGTACCGCGGTAGCCAACCTCTGGCCCGCGGTGGCAGAGGCACAGCTCACCGGCGTGCCGCTGATTATTCTCTCCGCCGATCGCCCTCACGAGCTTATCGACAACGGCGCCAATCAGGCGATCGACCAGCAGGGGATCTTCGGCCGCTACCCCGTCTATCAGCAGAACCTGCCGAGCCCCACCCCGACCATTCCGGCCGCCTTCGTGTTGAGTTCGGTGGACCAAGCCTTGGCCAAGCAGGTGCTCACCCCCGGGGTGGTGCACTTCAACTGCATGTACCCCGAGCCCCTCTACCCGGGCGAGCACTATCAGGATTTCTCCGACTATCTGGCCCCCCTCGGTGACTGGCTCGGCTCGCAGAAGCCCTGGAGCCCGTGGCAGCAAAGTGAGCCGACCTGCCCACCTCAGGCGGAGTGGGAAACCTTTCGGCAACAGCGCGGCATCGTTGTAGCTGGCCGCATTACCGACCCGAATCAGGCACAGGCCGCCGCCGCGCTGGCGGAGCAACTCGGCTGGCCGCTGCTGGCGGATCTGCAGAGCCAGATCCGCTTCGACAGCCGCAACCTCATCCATATGGATATGGCGCTCAACGACTCTGAATTCGTCGCCGAGCTGGGCCGCGCCGAGGTGCTGCTGCAATTTGGCGCGCGGCTTGTTTCCAAGCGGCTCGGCCAGTTCATCAAGCACCATTCATGGCAGGATTACTGGCTGGTGGATCCGCAACCAGCGCGGCTGGATCCCGACTACCGGCTGCGCAACCGGCTGCTCTGCAGTGCCAGCGCCTTTGCTGCAGCCCATCCGGTCACCACACAAGCCCCTTGGCACACATTGGCCGAGCTGCAACATAACGCCAGCCAGCAGATCGCCGCTGCCTGCGAGCACTTCTCCGAACTTGGGGTCTGCCATCGCCTCAATTCCCTTATCGAAGGGCAACTGTTTGTCGGCAACAGCATGCCAGCCCGACTGATGGATATGCTCGGCGAAACGGGCAAGGGGCCGAGCCGGGTGATGACCAACCGCGGCGCCTCCGGCATCGATGGTCTGATCGCCACCGCCTACGGTTTTGCCCAATCAATCGAGCAGGACAGTGATGAGCCCACCACCCTGCTGCTTGGGGATCTCAGCGCCCTGCACGATCTCAACAGCCTCGCGCTGCTCAGCAAGGCGAGCCGACCGCTGGTGGTGCTCCTGCTCAACAACGATGGCGGCAGCATTTTCCGTATGTTGCCGGTGCCCACAGATGGGGAGCTGCTGGAGAGCTACTATCGGCTGCCCCACGGCCTCAGCTTTGAACATGCTGCCGCCATGTTTGGCCTCGCCTATCGCGCACCGACCACCCTGCCCGAGTTCGAGCACGATTACCGCGCCGCCCTTAAACATGGCGTTACCTTGATCGAGATCCGGGTACCGAGCGAGCAGGTGGCCGATGATCTCAAGGCGCTGGGGGCCGCCATCCGTGGTAAATAAAGATGCCAATGTGCCGCTGGTGCTGCTGCACGGCCTGCTGGGGGATTGCGGCGACTGGCAACCGGTGATCGACCGGCTGCCCGCCATCCACTGCATCGCCCTCGACCTGCCGGGCCACGGCCAGCATAGCGCTCTCAACGTCAGCGACTTTGAGCAGAGCCACCAGTGGCTGGTCGCCGAGCTGGCCAGCCGCAACATTGAATGCTATCTGCTGGCGGGTTACTCGCTGGGTGGGCGACTGGCCCTCTATCACGCCAGCCGCGAGCCCGCCGGGCTGCGGGGGCTGCTGCTGGAGAACTGCCACCCGGGGCTACCAGACAATGAGCGGGCCGCCCGCATCCAGCACGATGAACAGTGGGCGCAGCGCTTCGAGCGTGAGCCCCTGGCTGACGTGCTGTCAGATTGGTACCGGCAAGGGGTGTTTGCCGATCTCGATGATGCGGCCCGGGCCAGCCAGATCGCCCGCCGCCTTGGCAACGACGGTCAGGGCATCGCCACCATGCTACGCGCTACTTCGCTCGGCAAGCAGCCGGATCTCGCCCCTTGGCTCATGGCGAGCCAGCTGCCGGTTACTTATGTGAGTGGTAAGCGGGATCACAAATTCCATCAGCTGGCTTGTCAGCTGGCGAACCAAAATCGCAGAATCAACCACGTGGTGCTGGATGGCGGCCATAATCTGCACGCCCATCAGCCTGATAACTTTGCCCGACTCCTCGCGGAGTGGGTCAACCAACAAGAAGAGACGAGTCATGATTGAAGCAATGACGGAAGCTGAACTGTACGCACCTGTTCAACATGCCGGGATTGCTCAACTCTGTGTTCAACTCGGTGCTCAACTGCACTCTCCCAGATCAGAAGGAAAAAACCATGATTGAAGCAATGACGGAAGCGGAACTGTACGCTCCTGTTGAGTGGCAGGATTGCTCCGCCGGTTACGAGGACATCCTCTATCACAAGTCCAACGATGGCATTGCCAAGATCACCATCAACCGTCCCCAGGTGCGCAACGCCTTCCGCCCCCGCACCGTCAAAGAGATGCTGCAGGCGCTGGCCGATGCCCGTTATGACGATCAGATCGGCACCATCATCCTGACCGGTTTTGGCGAGAAAGCCTTCTGCGCCGGCGGCGACCAGAAGATCCGTGGCGACTACGGTGGATACCGGGATGACGAGGGGACTCACCACCTCAACGTGCTCGACTTCCAGCGCGACATCCGCACCTGCCCGAAACCAGTGGTTGCCATGGTAGCGGGCTACGCGGTCGGTGGCGGCCACGTGCTGCACATGATGTGTGACCTGACCATCGCCGCCGACAACGCCCAGTTTGGCCAGACCGGCCCGAAAGTGGGCTCCTTCGATGGCGGTTGGGGTGCTTCCTACATGGCTCGCATTGTCGGCCAGAAGAAGGCCCGCGAAATCTGGTTCCTCTGCCGCATGTACGATGCCCAGCAAGCCCTCGACATGGGTCTGGTCAACACTGTCGTGCCGCTGGCGGAACTGGAGCGCGAAACCGTGCGCTGGTGCCGTGAAATGCTGCAAAACAGCCCGATGGCGCTACGTTGCCTGAAAGCCGCCCTCAACGCTGACTGTGATGGTCAGGCGGGCTTGCAGGAGCTGGCGGGCAATGCCACCATGCTCTTCTACATGACCGAAGAGGGTCAGGAAGGCCGCAACGCCTTCAACGAAAAGCGTCGCCCCGACTTCTCCAAATACAAGCGGAATCCCTGATGACACTCGCCCTGTATCGCTATCAACTGCCT
The DNA here is from genome assembly GCF_040907905.1 of Aeromonas sp. s13. NCBI lineage: Bacteria > Pseudomonadati > Pseudomonadota > Gammaproteobacteria > Aeromonadales > Aeromonadaceae > Aeromonas > Aeromonas sp. s13. The sequence continues at coordinate 12,185 of NZ_JBFOCS010000071.1, forward strand.
TTTACCCAGCCCCTGACCTTTCACGGCAAGGTGGAGGTGGCGCGAGAGGGGCTGTTGGTGCGCATCAACGACGGCTGGGGGGAAATCGCCCCCCTGCCCGGCTTCTCGAAAGAGAGCCTGCAACAGGCAGAGGCAGAAGCCCTTGCCGCGCTGGCGGCCCTGGCCGCCGGCGACACCCCGACCCCTGTGCTGCCGTCGGTGCAATTTGGCCTCGACTGCGCGCGCCGGACATGGCCCGAGCAGCGCAACCCGCTGCCGGAGCCCTATCCCCTCATTCAAGGCTCCCCCCAGGAGCTGCTGCGCAACTGGAAAGAGTGGCTGCACCGCACGCCAGGCAAGGCCAAGCTGAAGGTGGCGCGCTACCCGATGCGTGACGAGCTGGCGCTGATCCGCCTGCTGTGCGATCGCCTCCCCTCCCTCAAGCTGGTGCTAGACGCCAACCAAGGCTGGACTCGCGAGGAGGCGTGGACCTTCTGTGGCCACCTCGACCCGAATCGCATCGAGTATCTGGAAGACCCTTGCGCCGACTTTGCCGACATCGCCTTTGTCGCCAACCGCACCGGCATGCCGGTGGCGCTGGACGAGCTGCTGGCACAAGGCAAGCCGTGGGAGCCGATCCCGCAACTGCGCGCGCTGGTGCTCAAGCCTACCCTGCTCGGTTCACTCGCCAACTGCGAAGCGCTGATCGCCCGCGCCCGCGAACTGCGGCTCAAGGTTATCATCTCCTCCTGCTTCGAATCGGATCTGGGCCTGAACCAGCTCTTTCATCTGGCAGGCGAATGGGCTCCCGAACAGGCGCCGGGTCTGGATACCCGCCGCTGGATGGCAGGCAACCTGCTGGGGGAAGATGGCAAACCGGATCTGAGCCGACTGGAGCAACTGTATTACCGTGATTGACCCCTCCCGTTCACCCGAACAGACACCTTGCCCGGTACGCCACCGGGCAATTACAGCCCCGAACCGCATTGCCATCCACGCCGCCTCGCCCCTCAGTTACCGCCAGCTCGATGCCCGCCTCAACAGCCTGTGCCAACAGCTGGAACAAGTCGACGTGCGCCGTGGCGATCATCTGGCTGCAGTGGTGCGCGGTGCGCTGGAAGATGTGCTGCTGGCATGGGCCTGCGTACGCAGCGGCGTGGTGTTCTGCCCGCTCAACCCCGCCTTTCCTCTCGAAAAGCAGCGCGAGCTGGCGGTGCAACTCGATGTCGATGCCTTCTGGTCGGCAGGGGAGATCCCGGCAGGCAACTGGCAGCCCCTGCAGCTCGACTTCACGCGCGAACTGCCGGCAAGCGAGGAAACATGGCCGCTGGCATCGACCCAGCTCAACAACATGATCCTCACCTCAGGATCCAGCGGCACACCGAAAGCGGTGGTGCATCGGCTCTGCAACCACCTTGCCTCGGCGCGCGGCTCTGCCACCCTCATTCCCCTCGATGAGGAATCCGGCTGGCTGCTCTCCCTGCCGTTGTTCCATGTCGGCGGCTACGCCATCCTGTTTCGGGTCTTTCTGGCGGGCGCCACGCTGGTGCTGGATCAGCGTGAACGGCCCCTCAAGGAGCGGCTGGAGTGCCAGCCCATCACTCACTTGTCCTTGGTGCCGACCCAGCTCTGGCGCCTGCTGGCAGAGGGTTTTGATCCCGCTCGCACCCGCCTGCGCGAGTTGCTGCTCGGTGGCGCCGCCATTCCGCAACCGCTGGTGAGTCGCCTCTGCTCCATGGGGCTCGAACCCAAGGTGAGTTATGGTCTCTCCGAGATGGGCAGTCAGGTCTGCACTGCATTACCCGGCGATGCAGGCGTAGTTGGCAAACCGCTACCGGGACGGGAGGTGTGTATCAGGGAGCAGGAGATCTGCGTGCGCGGCGCCACCCTGTTTGCCGGTTACTACCGAGATGGCGAGCTGGAACTGCCCCTCGATGGCGAAGGCTGGTTTCATACTCGCGACAAGGGGAGGTTCACTGCGGCAGGGGAGCTGCTGGTAGAGGGACGGCTCGATAACCTCTTTATCTCGGGTGGCGAAAACATCCAGCCCGAAACCATAGAGCAGCGACTGGTAGATCATCCCGCTGTCGCCCAGGCGCTGGTGGTGCCGGTACCGAGCGACGAGTGGGGGCAACGCCCCGCCGCCTTTATCGACTGGCACGGCGAGCCGGTTCCCGACTCCGAACTGGCTGCCTGGATCCGCAGCACCCTGCCCGGCTTTATGGTGCCCGACCACTGGCTCCCCTGGCCCGATCTTGGCGGTAATCTCAAGCCACAGCGGAAACAATTTCAGAATATCATTAGGTCGCAATAATTATTCATGCGACAAAAAGTGACGCCACGGGGCCATCCAAATACACATATGGCTCAAAATAAAATGCTGGTGGTATCAAAATCCTCCTCCTCAGTCTGAATAAGTGAGAACGATTACATAAACGGCCTTTTTTTGCACATTTTTTGAACCAAATTAATTGGCTGTAGTACCATACCCTCCACCATGCATTTAGTAGGAAAGCTAACCATATGATAATAAAAGAAATTGACGATTTATCATTATTTGAACAAAGACTGCGTGGTGGTAAAATGCTCTCCTTGGCAGTAAGACGAGTCACACATGAGTAACAGAATTTATAAAATTGCAGAGGATATCTTTTTCTCCGCTGCAATATTCCGAATCTCGAAAGGGGACAAGGACATCAAGCTCAGCAACAAGGAAGCCGAGCTACTCGAAATGCTGTGTGATGAGGCAGGCACTGTCATTCCAAGAAGCAAACTGCAGGATGCCTTGTGGCCAAATCAGGACAATACCGATACCAATTTGAACCGGCAGATACTCTCGTTGAGAAGAAAGCTGGAATCCTTCAGCTTAATGGATGCGATCGATACCATTCCACGGGTTGGCTATATGTTTTGTGCTCCGATTGAGCTCGCAGGGGAAAGTGAAGAACCAGCACCAGCGGAAGAAATTCATGCGCCGACGCCTTCCCCTGCACCTCAAGCCAGGCGGCAATATACTCGCCGCAAATATGACCGATATTTCAGCCCAAAGCGTATTTTGCTGTTTGCATTGTTGCTGGTCTCGCTGACTTCACTAGCCCTCGTCATTTATAACTATGCAACAGCAAATACACTACGCACTATCAATTTAGGTCAGATTTCTCTCTATATGACCAGCGAGACGGAAAAAGCACTGAATGTGAAAATAGATTCACTGACGCCCTTGATAAAACCTGTTTCACGTAAAGCTGATGAGCAGATTTCAATTCTGGTTGGAAAAGAAGCCATCAGCTATTTTTCCATCAACAATAGCAGCAGGAAATTATCCGAAAATATCTTCCTGTTGCGTAGCGGTCACCCGGTGGCCGAAGAAGTTCAATGCGTTATCACAACCATGAACCAGCAGGGAAATAATGTTTCCAACAACTATTACAATAATCAAGAAACCACTGTCAGATATCACAGAGATTGTCAGGCACCAGACAACTGGGTAGAAATGACCAGAAAGAGTAAATATATTGTGACCATGAACAGAGAAATAGTAGTGGCCACTGTGATAGCCACTGACAATCAGGGAAAGACGCTGTTCAATCTGGATTCTGTTGGGGATCTGGAGCGGGATAATGGCGATATTTCGGTCGAGATAAAAAATACCATTGTCAATTTCATTGACCAGCAGGCGCTGACCAATAACGCTATGGTCGCCACTCTGGTCGCGGCGCTAACGCCCCCCAAACAAAAAGCCAAGTTCATTCAATTGCCCGGAGGTATTTACCTTTCCAGTTATCTAGGTGGCGTCATCACCTGGCCCAGCCATGGCAATACAAAAGTCATCCAGCGCAACGACTTCTGAGTTTATTCATAAGCAACGATGAAATTGGCGACAGCAGAATAGTCGCCAGGCTGGATGTTCTTGGCGGTCAATGCCGCAGGATGTCCTTCGACTCTGGCAAAAAATTGCAGCTCATTATCTGCCGCACCACCTAGCAGATAGCCGCGGGAGGCACTACCCAAATTCAGAGGTGATTGAGCCACGTCATACAGGCGGATGCCTGCCCCCTTGGCAATCCCGGCCGTGAATGCCAATCCGCCGCTGAGTTCGGTATCCTGCGAGCCAGTAAAGGTCACCTTGGCCATGCGGAAAATACCCGGCTTGCAATTGGTCAGACGAATGAAGAACGGCACTAGCTGTCCGACTCCGTTGGCATAGAGTTCCTTCACGTCAACTACCCCCATCTCGACCTCCTGATCAAGGGATTCAGGAGAAACCACACATGGCTGATCGATGATCCTGCCATGGAGATGAACCGTATTGCCAAGCAATTCCAGGTCATTGCTGGCACGAGGAGCCGCCGTCACGGCCAGCATCGGGCAAAGCGCCAAACCTATCCACAATGTCCGCAACATATTACAAATCCTCACTGGAACTCGGCAACGATGGTGGCAGTCGCATAGAAATCGCCCGCCGGAATATCTGCACCTGCTGGGGTTACCGGTGCCGCGATAAAGCCCCAGTCACCGATATTTCCCTGCATGGAAACCGGATAGAAGGTATTCAATTTCAGCTGAGAACCATCCAGCTGTTTGAATTTTATCCCTAAATCGGAAATAACATTTCCACCTTGATAGCCATCCCGAGTTGTCCGCAGATAGTCTTGACTGAAAGAGGTTGGTTTTCCAGAAATACCAAGATTGATCTTCAAAGCATCCCCTTCGAAAACACCACCACGGCATTGAAATGTCAGAGGAACCGTCTTTTCAAAGTTATTTCCATCCAATCCTGATCCTGGCAAATCACCAAACTCTACTTCAATAGTCTGCCCACCATTAATCACACACTCTTCAGGAACATATAATATTGCAGATGTAATCGTAATTCGAGACATTGGCAAATTATTAAAATCTGTAGTGGTAGACCCCAAACGGCCATACATTTCTACCACTTGACGATCTGAAATTTGCACACCATTAATTATTTGTTTTCTCACGCGAAAAGTTACCTTTCCACGACTACCGCTTTCGAAATTATTTATTCTTGTCTCTTTCCCTTTAGTACAAGAGTAATTTGGGTAATCGTTACTTTCATTCGGAAATGGGGCTGTAACAAATTTTTTCTTCCAACCGGCTATCCAAATTTCGACTTTCATATCCAAAAAGTCATTTAGTTTTACAAAACCATCACCAGCTTGAGGCAAGCCATCCGTCATTGTTGCTTTATAGTACACTGGAGATTGCGGAATGCTTCTATCTGGGCAGGTAACGATACCTGAGTATTGCCCTCCCAAATTCCACTCAAATGCCTTGGTAGTAAAACCAGGTCTGTTTTGAATGTCAGCCTTGTCCAACGATATATAGTAATCATGGGTTGGGTTAGGCGTCACATAGCCATTTGCCAATGCCGTTCCTGCCAACAGCATAAGACTTGAACAGAAGATGGAACGTAGCATAGGCCTTACTCGCTCTTCACGGCTTTACAGGCATTGCCTGCACACTGGTATTTGATGTCCATATATCCGCCGTAGTCATTGACGTAGCTGATCACAAATTCATTTCCCAGTGTTTCCGGAATGGTGACCGTCTGCTCTGACTTGGGGGCAACCATAAAGGCAGAGAAACCCTTGATGGTGATCCGCTCCTTGCCCTGTGGATGACCTAGGCCCACGTAGGTGATGTAGTAAGGGGTCGGATTGTTGACCTTGAGGGCCTTGCCCTGTTTGCTGATCAGCACCTGATCCTGCCAGATGGCACCGCGCTCGGGCAGGATCGCCTCGGGGCGGTAGAACAGCTTGATCTTGGACTGCACGGCAATCTGCATCACGTTACTCTTCTCGCTCTTGGGCGGGATCTCGCGCAAGTTGAAGTAGTAGATGGACTCGCGATCCTTGGGCAGGCTATCGATGGCCGGCACGCTGGCAATGCGCACGATGGACTTCTGGTTGGCATCCACCCGCTGTACCGGCGGCAGCACCACGAAGGGAGAAGAGATCTTTTGGCCCTGGGCATCTTCAATCCAGGCCTGCGCCAAGTAGGGCAGCTTCTGGTTCTCGTTCTTGATGTTGAGGCTGATGGACTTGGCGCCGCCCGGATAAACGGCACGAGTACGATCCAGCACAATGGCGGCACTGACGTTGAGTGAGGTCATGCCAAGCGCAGCCAGACAGATATAAGAGAGCAGCTTTTTCATCGGTATCCCATTACTTGCAAGTGAGAGTCTTCATCGACAGATCGGTTACTTGTTGCGGTGCCACTATCTTGCACTGGCGGGCCCCGCCCCAGGAGAGTTCAAACGCTTCATTCGGTTTCACCCCGGTCAGATAGACCAGGCCATCTTCATCCACCACCGAGAGCACACGGCCGGAATCCTTGACGACGGTGGCACCAAACGGCGGCACTGAGCCATCGGGTAGTCTGACACTGGCCAGCAGCTTGAACCCTTCGGCAATTTCGAAGGCATTATACCCAATTGCGCCCTCGGTCAGGGTCCCCTGCTTGATGGCGTTCATCGCATCGATGTCGTCGCTCAGCTGATCCACATCGACCCGGGTATCGCTCTTGCGATAGTCGGTCATGTCGCTGATCACCGCGACGCCAAAGCGGTTGGTCACGGCGCGGCCATTGTTGAAAGAGACGCCGGAGGTATTGTCGGTATCCACCATCATGCGGGTACCGCCACGACGTGTCGCCTGGTGCAGGGCTGCACCGTGCTGGGTCGCCGTCAGACCACCACGCAGGCTGGCACCAACCGAGGTGTATTCGCTCTGCACGCTGTAGGCATTGAGGCTGACCGCACCGATGTCGCTGTTGTGGTTATAGTAACCCCGCGCCACGGCGTGGCCGTTGCTCTGCACACCCGCCCCCAACTGATAGGTATCATCCGGTCGACTGTAGTCCTGATAGGTGGCCAGGTGAGTCACCTTGCCGTTGGAGGACTGTACGCTGTATCCCGCGCTCTTTCTGTCCCCTATTGGCACGCTGAGGGTCAACATGACGCTCTTGTCATCTTCGTAGTTCTCGGTCTTGGTCTTGTAGGCCGACACATAGACGGAGACATCCTTGAAGCTGCCGATGTTCACGTTCTTGTTGATAGTGAGGCCGTAGCGATCCTCTGCCTCGTGATCCCAGTAGGTTCTGTGGGTGTAGTCCAGATAAACCGTCAGCGCCTTGGCTGCATCCTCCGCCCAGAAGGTCTTGTTGGCGGTAATGGTGTAGAGCTCCTTGTCACCCCAGGTATTGTAATCATCGCTCGAGGTCGTAGTGTTGTTCTCCAACCGATCCTTGTTATTGAGGAACTGCGACATGGTCATGAAGTCATGTTGGGAGAAGCGATAACCCGCGAAGGTGATCGAGCTGTTGTATTCATCAAACTGCTTGGCGTAGTTCACCCGTACCGACTGGCCAATCTTGGTCGACAGGCCCGGCAACTTGGCGATGGACTGGGTCAGGTCGGCAGAAACAGCACCGAAGGCATAGAGATCACGACCAATACCCAATCCCATGGAGTTGTATTCACCCGCAATCAGGCTGCCGCCGTATAGTGACCAGGAGTTCGCCACCCCCCAGGAGAAATCACCGGTCACAAAGGCAGGGCCGTGCACATCGTGCACCGAATCCGTCTGTTCGGAAGGTGCACCAACCGCCAGGTTGTATCGGACATAGCCAGGGCGTGTCAGGTAAGGAACAGTTGCCGTGTCTACCTGGAACGAATTGACACTGCCATCTTGCTCCTCTACCCGCACATCAAGGCGGCCGCGCACCGAGCTGTCCAGCCCCTGGATGCGAAACGGGCCCGCCGGCACGTTGGTTTCATAGATGATCCGGCCGGACTGGGAGATGGTGACCTTGGCGTTGGTCTTGGCAATACCGCTCACTTCCGGCGCATAACCCTGCAGACTAGGCGGCAGCATGCGCTCGTCATTGGCCAGGTTGACGCCGGTATAGCGGAACCCATCGATTAACTGGGAATTGAGCTGCTGCTCACCCACTGTCAGCTTGGCGGCCATGTTCGGCAGCGGACGATAGGCATAGATACGGTTCAGCTCGGTCGACGTCCGCTCATTATCACCCCAGTAAGAGCTGGCCTGATAGTCACCCCGCAGACGCCAGGCGCCGTAGTTGAACCCCAGCGTACCATAGCTGCTGATGTTGTGATTGGAGTAACCATCGCCTTCGTTGACCTGGGCATTGATGTTGTAATCCAGCATCATCCCCGGGATCCCTTCATCCCATTGCTCGGGCGGAATCCAGTTGGGATCGCTGTACTTCATCCACGCCTGAGGGATGGCAATGCGCAGCAAGCCGTTACCGATATCGTTCGAGATCACTACGCCGTCCAGCGCCAGCAGGTTGGCACACTGGCCATCGTGCCAAGTATCGATCTTGGCGATGGCCTCGTCGGTCAGCGCCAGCTTGGGGATCACGTCTTGCGGCAGGCAGGCTACCCCACCCTTTCCCTTGCCAGTATCGCTCTCGTAGAAAGGGATTTTCTGCAGGGGCAGCTTGTTCTTGTTGACCTCGATCTCGAGGTAGTAGTCGCCGGGCAGGATGTAGCCTTCGTCGGCAAACTGGGAGAGGTCGATCTTGGTCCGCTCATCCAGATCGAGCGCATCAATATTAAACTCCGTTTCTGCCCATGCGTGATTTGCCACCGCCATCAGGCCGGGCACGCATAGCATAAAAGCCATTTTTGAATAATGTTTTTTTCTCACAGAGTCTGATGTTGAAACGCTCATATTTTCACTCTAGGAATTGCATAAAGGTCTCACGTAATGAGGTATCTACACTAAGCAATTGGTTTGCTTACATATAATTGAGTTCTAACAGCGTCGTACTGTCCGGAAAAAACAGCTGACTGCTGATGAGCCCCAAATTGAATTCCAGATCACTGTTGACGATATCCGAGACAATAAAGCGCTCACCGGATACCTTGTGATATTGGCCGTTATTGAGAATGCCCAGCTCATCGCTCATGGCACCACGCACGGACATGGAAATAAAAGGCAGTGATGCCACCGTCGCCCCGTCAACCTGACAACCGCTGATTTTCAACGTACCCGGTTGCTGAGCCTGCAGCGGAATGCTGCGCAGCACCTTCAGCGTACAGCCCGATTCGGCTAGTCCATCCGTGAGTTCGTTGGCGTGGACTGATCCCGCCATCATCACCAGCTGCAGCACCATGGCCGCCATCATTGAAGTTTTCATGATTAGGGTTCGATGTGAGGAAACAGAATGTGTGAAGTTGTGGTGGCTCGCACCACCACAACCCTTGTCACACGTTAAGGCACTCTATTACTCGTAGGAGAGAGTAAAGTTGGTCACTGCAGTGAAAGCACCGGCTTTCAGCGGGTTGGTGTCTTGTTTTGCATAGCCTTTCAGCACGGCGCTGAACGGCAGTTCGTTATCACCATTAACCAGGGTAAAGGCTGAAGTCGGAGTACCCAGCACGATCGGAGCACCACCCGGAGCGGTCATCTTGATACCGGCACCAGCGGCGTCACCACCACCGATCACCAGCAGGCTGGAATCTACCGGGTCTTTGGCACCGCTGAAAGTCACCTTGACAGCATCTTCGGCGTCGGAGATTTCACAGTTCAGCAGCTTGATGCTGAACGGCTTGGAGTTGGACTCACCACCGTTGGCCAGCTCTTTGGTGCTGATCTGGCCCATTTCAACTACCTGGTCAACAGACTCAGGGGCTACAGAGCAAGGAGCGTTGATGATTTCACCGTTAAAAGTGACTTTACCGGAACCGGCACCACCAGCAGCAAAAGCGGAGCCGCACAGCAGCATGGAACCAACACCCATAGCAACCAGAATCTTATTAGCTTTCATTCGTTTATACCTACATTAACGTGTGTTGTACTGCATCACTCCAATCATGCTGGAGTCACGATATTAAGTGATGCCGCGATATACTGCACAGCAACTGTTGGCGCTCGTCTCTCATTAAGCCGATGAGAAGTCATGCCAATAATAAACTGTGCCTCTTCAGGTTTATTTAAATAAGCAAAAGCAGCACACCGCATCAGGGGTAGTTCCCGCTACACCTCAACTGCACAACTACATACGTCCTTGTCGTCTGTGCAGAAAGCCGCATTCCGCTTTTGCTTGACGAACAAATTAACGACTCGTTTGATGCACATCAAATACATTTTGATTTGTATAAATTTTTTTATAAACACATAAAAAACAATGAGTTAAGGCAACAGCAAAACATAAAGCGAGATCATGAAATAAATAAAGTTCATATAAAGGACATCTATTGTAATATTGTCAGACTATGAATTTAAAGTCGCACACAAAACTCCAACAAAAATACAACAAAGATACAACAAAGATAACCTATCTATTTTTGACAATAGTTATCAACCACTTCATGAATAACCCCCTAAAGAGGTAATCAGGTAATCAAGTAATCAAGTAATCAAGTCATTGGCAGCCCACACATAAATATACATCTACTACATTACATATTAATCATAGATATGACGCGCTAATATAGAGGCTTGTTCGCAATATTCACAGGCAAGATTTGAGATAAAAAATAAATATACGTTATTAATTATGCAGACTAACTGTGATCCATCTCTCATGATTTTTAAGCCGATTGATTTCTCAAAGTGGAGTGTTATCATCTAGACATAGAGTAAAGGGCAAACCGATCGAAAGGTCGGGACGCAAAGCCACCGGTCTAAGGGTTTTGATACCTAAGACAGCGGAGCTGCCATCTGAGAAGAGTGATGTTATTGCCGATTTATGGCATTACTCTTTGATTGCGTTGCCCTTTTCGTACAACACCTGTGACGAAAAGGACATAGATATGAAAGCTCAACACACCGCCTCCCGTTTAGTTCGCAAGACAGTTTTCTCTGTATGCACCTCCTTGCTGCTTGGTACCGCTTTGTTGCCATCCACAGCTTCTGCGGCTGATGGCTCAGTGACGTTTACTGGCACTATCTATGAATCTCCATGTGATTTTTCTGACAGCAGCGTGACCTGCTATTCAGGCATGAACAAGCAAACCATGCCTTTGGCTCACTTGCAGCACGCCGGTCAAATCAGCTCAATTAGCAGCACTATCAGCTACAAAGTGACCAATGCCAGCAACATGGCGATCGTGACTGTCAGCTATCTCTGATGACTCATCTGTAGTGACGCTGAAATTGGCGCGAAACAGATGAGCAGGTGGTGTTGAAAGCAACTCTTATCAGGTCGCCTGTGCTACCCATACAGGCGGCCAATATCTTTTCATCCCGCCTCCTCACGAACAAATAGCTGGCTTTGCTGATTGAGTCACCAGTCATCATCCGCCCAGATAATGTGGCTTAAGCCATAGGGACATCTCGCTTTTCCTGGTCATTTGCTGCATGTCTCGTGTTGATTAAATGAGATCTGACACGCACTTTACACAACTAACAACCTCTTCAATAAAGTCTCGTGTGAGCCCTCACTACGGCAGCAGGAGTTCAAAAACAGCAAGCATATAAATCAACGCTATACCATTGATTTATATGTTATTTAAAAAAATCATTGATATTCTTTTGAGTCTCTGTAAATTGCCTTGCGATTACTCGCAAGACAATACACAAACAAGAACAAAGGGATAAAAATGAACCGTTCAGGTACCGGGTGGCTGCTGCTGGCAGGCCCCCTACTTTTGGCTACATCCTCGGCGCAAGCCAACTACTCCCCCAATGACTGGCGACAGTATCAGCTGACTGGCGAATCGAGCCGGCAACTGGCCGCTCGCATCACCGAGATCACCTACGAGCTCAAGGCGCGCAGCAGCAATGCTCCTTACCAGCAGCTTAGGGTCTACCGTCGCTTCGACTGGCAGAGCAGCGATCTCGCTGCACTAGCCGAACAGCAGTGTGGCGAGCCGCAGCTCAAGGTAGATGCGGGCTGGCAGATCCGCTTCGTGCGCTGTGAAGCTCGGATTCCGGCGGGCAAGCTCATTCCCGCCAGCAGTTATGACTTTGGTTATGGCCTCAAGCAGGGTCGCTGGGAGCAGCTGGCGGGCACGCCGACCGCCCAGCGGCAGGATCGCCTGCCGCTGCCGCAAGCCATCATTCTGGGTCAGAGCGAAAGGGAGCTGGATCGTTGCGAGCTCAACGCGCAGGGCCGCTGCGCCGAGTCGGAGTGGCACTATCAGCCGCAGGATTGGCAGCAGTTGCAGGTACTTGAAGAGACCCCGAGTGAACGGGATGGCCGGTTGGAGCAGATCTTCTTCCGCCTGCAGCCGGTGGCAGGCAGTCAGGCTGCTGCTCAGGTCAGCGAGATCCACGTCTGGCGCCGCTATCAGTGGCAGCTGGATCAGCTCACGCCTCAGCAGGAGTGTGATGAGCCGCAGGAGCGCAAGGAGGGGAGCAACACCATCCGCTATCGCATCTGTCGTCAGGTGATCCCCGCTGGCAGCGAGGTTCAGGTAACGTTGCAAGATAGCGGCTACCAATTCCCGGTCGCTGGCGGCGAGTGGCAGCCCCTGCCAGAGAGCAAAGCGTGGCAGGAGAGTCGGGTGCTCAATCGCCCCATCGTGCTGGCCAGCAAGGAGGAGCAGCTGGAGTGCCGCCGTGCCAATGGTCGTCTCTGCTCCGAGCCCGAGCAGCCCGATGTGGATCTGCTCGACAGCGATGCTGCCAAACTGGTGGCCGACGTGAGTGGCCAGAACAGTCCTGCCTGGCAGGCGGATTACGGCCACGATGACGCCAAGCTGATGGCGGTGGTGCGCGGCATGCGTGCTCTGCTGGCGGCCAACCAGCCGACCCATCCGGCAATGGACAAGCTGCTCTACTATGTGCGCGCCCACAACTACCACGGCGGCGTTGGCAAAGAGAGTGATCAGGCCGCCCGGGCTCTGGCCGGGGTGATGATTGATCTGCTCAACCACCCATTGCTGCTGGGTGCTGAACCGCAGGATCAGGCTGGCACAGTGCTGGAAGCCTGGAGCGTAGCGGCGCAGGGACAACTTGGCCAAGCCGCCTTCCGCCAGAGTGCCGCCCCCATGCTGGCCCAGCTCAACCAGGCGCTCGGCTATGCGGTGCAACATGCGGCGCAGCTCAATGGCCACAAACCCTGGGCCGATGGCCTGTTCGAGCTGCTCAATCTGGTCGATCAGAGCGCCTCTTACGGTCAGCAGGCTGACTTCAGCGCAGCTGTGCTGCAACAGGAGGCGGCATTGCGCCAGAGCCTGCTGCAACTGGGCCTGAGCGAGCTGGCCCTCTGGAAACAGCGCGATGGCTCACGGGATCTGTTTATCTTCAACAACATCCTCGATGCCCACAGCCGCCTCTACCAGATGATGCGCTACCTCCATCACACCAGCCCGGATAAGGCGATCGCCTATCGCCAACAGCTGGATCGCGATGTCATCGCCATCATGCGCCAGCAGGGGCTGATCCCGGGTGGCCAACATCCGGCCGCCATGCTGGAAGAGGTATCCCTGACCCTCTCCAGCTACTACCTCACCTACACGGATCGCACCAGCGAAGCCTGTGTCAGTGGCGAGTTCGCCGGGCTTTGTACCCCGATCCGCATGGAAGATATTCTGCCGTTCGAGCACACCTGCTCGCCAACCCTGCGTCTGCGCGCTCAGGATCTGACCCAGGCTCAGGCCGAAGGGATCTGCCGCGAGCTGGGTGATGAAGAGCAGCGCTTCCACCAGCAGATGGAGACAGGCTGGCAACCGGTGGCCGATGATCACAACGAGGCGCTGGAGCTGGTGATCTTCAACTCCTCCGCCGACTGGGGCCGCTACGGCAGCGCGCTGTTTGGCGTATCCACCGACAATGGCGGCATCTATATCGAGGGGGATCCGGCTCGCCCCGGCAATCAGGCCCGCTTCTTCGCCTATGAGGCGGAGTGGAAACGCCCCGCCTTCCAGGTGTGGAACCTGCGCCACGAGTACGTTCACTATCTCGACGGCCGCTTCAACCAGTACGGCAGCTTCGGCCACTATCCGCTCAACCGCACTACCTGGTGGGCCGAGGGGATTGCAGAGTACATCGCCCACGGCCAGTGCTTTGCCCGGGGTCTGGATAACGTGGCAAACCGCCCCGCCAACCAGCGCCCGACACTGGCGGCTATCCTCCACCTTGACTACGAGCAGGGTGGCGAGATGGTCTACTCCTGGTCCTATACCGTGCACCGCTTCCTTAACGATACCGGTCGCGGCGCCAGCTGGCTGGCGCTGGCACAGGCGCTGCGCAATCCGGATCGACAGCAGGCGATGAGCGACTTCGAAGGGGAGCTGGACCGCCTGATCGCCAACGACAGCGACGCCTATCAGGCGTGGCTCGCCCGGGATCTGCTGCCCTGGTGGCAAGCAAACAAGGAGTCAGACGCCTGCAAGGGCAATGACTCCGCCCACTGATAAACCTTCACCGACCAGAGGGGCTGCCACCGCAGCCCCTCGCTTTATCCTCCCGCTCTCCCGGCCTCTGCTGCGACAACCTCTGCCCGAATGAGGTGCCCGCCCGTTATCAAGCCTGACGCCAGCGGCCGAGTTGTAATAGAATGCCGATAGCCACTCCCAACTTCAGACCCTGACCGCACCGCGCATGAAGAAGTTTGCCAAGATCCTCCTCGCCTGCCTCGTTTTGCTGCTGGCCCTGATTGCCATGCTGCTGGGCTACAGCGAGTGGATCGTCTCGGATGCCCGTCACTACACCTACGATCAGGTAGACAAGGTGCCCTACAACCGGGTTGCGGTGGTGCTGGGGACCTCCAAATATCTCTCCGGTGGCGGCCCCAACCACTACTTCAAATACCGTATCAAGGCGGCGGCCGAGCTCTACAACAATGCCAAGGTGGACTTCATCATCGTCTCCGGTGACAACGCCACCGTGCAGTACAACGAGCCACGCCAGATGCGCCGCGCCCTGATCAAGGCGGGCATCCCCGCCTCCGCCATCTATATGGATTTCGCCGGATTCCGCACCCTCGACTCAGTGGTTCGTGCCAAGGAGGTGTTCGGCCAGGAGCGCTTTACCGTGGTCTCCCAGGGCTTTCATAACGAGCGGGCCATTTTCATCGCCCGCCATTTCGGTATCGATGCGGTCGGCTTCAATGCCGAGGATCCCAGCGCCTATCAGGGGATCCGCACCCGGGTGCGGGAAGTCTTTGCCCGCCTGATGGGGCTGCTCGACCTCTATGTGCTGGACAAGGGGCCCAAGTTCCTCGGGGCACCGGTCCCCATCGGTCTGCCTGTGCCTTGCCAATCACTGAGTACCATCGGCAGCCTGCAACCCTGCCTAAAGCAGCCCAAATCGGCGGTGGATGAGGCCAAGCCAGCGGCAGTTTCTGCCGCGGTTGCCACCGAGTCGGCTACTCCATCTGCCTCGGCCGCGACAGCACAACTCAACCCTGCTGTATCCGCTGCGGCAACGACTGAGCCGGTCACTCCCGCCAAACCCGTGGCACAAACCACCGCCGAGACGCCCAGCGCGGCCTTGCCCACATTGCCGGTGGCTTCAGCCGCCAGCGCCAGCACAGCCGCACCATAAACAGACGACCCGCCAACTGGCGGGTCTTGTTATTACAGCGCAGGTTGTGGCGGTGAGCCTGCACACCCATTCCCAGCGACCAAGTCAGCCTCGCGCCGCCTGATAGCGGCGGGCCACTTCGGCCCAATCCACCACCTGATAGAAGGCTGCGATATAGTCAGGACGCTTGTTCTGGTACTTGAGATAGTAGGCGTGCTCCCACACATCCAGCCCCAGGATTGGGGTATGTCCATGCATCAGGGGACTATCCTGATTGGCACTGCTCTCCACCTGCAATCTTCCCGCCTTGTCCACCACCAGCCAGGCCCAGCCGCTGCCAAAGCGGCTCAGGGCAGCCTGAGTGAAAGCCTGCTTGAAGGCATCAAATCCCCCCAATTCCCGCTCGATGGCCAGAGCCAGCTCACCACCCGGCTCACCGCCCCCCTGCGGGCTCATCACCAGCCAGAACAGGGAGTGGTTGGCATGGCCGCCGCCATGGTTGCGGACCGCCCCCTGCAAGGTGGCAGGCAGAGTATCGAAGCGGCGCAGCAGAGCCTCTACCGGCATTGCGGCCAGCTCTGGCGCCCCTTCCAGCGCGGCGTTGAGGTTGTTGATATAGGTCTGGTGATGACGGCTGTGGTGGATCTCCATGGTCAGTGCATCGATATGGGGTTCCAGTGCGTCGTAGGCATAGTTCAGGGCTGGCAGGGTATGGCTCATGATGACCTCTGTTCGGATTAATGGAGCCGGGATGAGGGCTCGCTCTGACACAGGCAGTGACCGAGCGAACGCATGATTCCGGCGTGGCTGCCGTGGCGCTGTACGAACGTCAGCAACTCGGCACGGGTTGTGCGGGTATGGCGCAAAGCCGCCTCTCGCAGGCGAGAGGAGCAAGCGGGGGAGTGACAGGTCGCCAGCAGGCAGTCGTGCACATAGCAGAGCAGGTCGGCGGCGCGATCGGACAGAGTCATGGCCACCAGCAGATCCGCCAGATTGTGGTGAGCCACAACCAGCGCAGCCACCGCCTCATCGGCGTCATGCCACTGCACCAATTGCTGACGAGCCAGCCAGAGCGCCTGCTGATAATGGGCCAACGCCTGATGATACTCGCCGCAGTCAAACAGCCGGTTACCCTCTCGAGTCTGCTGTTTCCAGTGACTCATGCTGCTGCCACCTTCGGTCGACTCGACCCACCCCTTCACCCAGGTTGCTGTCATATGCTTCACACCAACAAATGATAATAATTATCATTACATGAATCATATCCGGGAGACAAGGGGCGTCGGGATCGCAGCAAACAGCCAAAACAGCGCGGCCACTCCTTGGCAAGGAGTGGCCGCTTGAGGCACCGGTCAGTGAATTCGACCGGCTAATTGGAAGTTAACGGCAGGTCAGATGTTGTTGGCTGGCGAAGGCGGGGCAATTCCCAGCAGCATATGATCCATCATCCCCACCATTCGCCCAATCTCGGGTTTGGTGATGGTATCGTTCGCCCCCAGTTGCAGCGCCTTCTGGCGGTTGTCGTCACTCATCAGCGAGGAGAACATCACGATGGGCATCTCCTTGTAGGAGGGGGTATCCCGCAGCCGTTTGAGCAGGTGCATGCCATCCATGCGCGGCATCTCCACATCGGTGATCACCGCATTGACGAAGCCGGTCACCGGCATTCTCTCCTCCTGGGCCAGACGATCGAAATCCGTCATCATCTCCAGCCCCTCGCCCCCATCCTTGGCCGTGATCACGTTGTAGCCAGCGGTGCGCAGGGTGGTCTCGATCATCTTGCGGATAAAGGCCGAGTCATCCACCACCAGAATGGTTTTGCCCTGGCGCAGCGCCATCATGCGATCGTCGATGAGCACCTTGCGATCCTGAGTGACATCGTACTTCTCCATGCTGAGCTCGGGGTTGATATCGGCGATGATCTTCTCGAAATCGAGGATCATGATGAGGTTGCCATCGCGCCTGACCACGGCCACCACGCAGTCGTTCTCCCCCGCTTCCAGAAACTGGCTGGGGGACTCCACATCCTCCCAGGAGACCCGATGGATCCTGCTGACACTGTCGATCAGAAAGCCGTTGGCCATCTTGTTGAAATCGGTGACGATCACCACCTTGTGGCTGGGGTCAGGGTTGGTTTTGATGCCGAGCCACCCCGCCAGATCCACCAGCGGAATGAGGCGATCCCGCAGGGAGAATACCCCCACCATATGGCGCTGGGCATTGGGGTAATCAGTGGTCTCCGGCACCCGGATCACCTCGCGTACCTTGGCGACGTTGATCCCGTAATAAGCGGTTTTTTCACGGCCGTCCGGTAGCTGCTTCTTGAGGTGAAACTCGATGATCTCAAGCTCGTTGGTGCCGCTCTCGGTCAGAATGGATTTACGCTCTTCCCCGTCTTTAGCCATCATGGTGACTCTCATGCTCTGGTTGCGCAGGCAGCACTCCGCTGCGGTTTTCCCTCAGTATAGGAATGGAATTCACCCAACGGCTCGGATCTCGGCAAGATTGCAGCGTTAACCGCCTGATCCCGCAGGCTGGCGGGATCGTACCTGCCAATCAGGACAACATTGACGGATGGTGAAATCCATCATGCACTCACAAGGAGCCTGAGATGAGTGAAGGTATCGTCGTGATTGGCGCTTCTGGCGGGATCGGGGCGGCGCTGGTAGCACATTGGTTGGCGGCTGGTGTCGGGCCAGTGATTGCCATCAGCCGTCAGCCCGCACCAGCAGGAGCCTCTTCGCCAGCCCTGCACTGGCTATGTTGTGATTACAGCGATGAGCAGATGGCAGCTGCGGTAGCCCGCATCGCGGAATTGGCACCGAGACCGCACAGGGTGGTGATCTGCAACGGCATCCTGCATCAGGGGGAAATTCAGCCGGAGAAGCGGCTCGAAGCACTCAATCTGGATGCCATGACCCGTCTCTACCAGACCAACGCCCTGCTGCCGCTGTGCTGGATCAGCCAGCTGTTACCGCTGTTTGGCCGCGAGCCTTGCACTCTGGCCGTTCTCAGTGCCCGGGTCGGCAGCATTGGCGACAACCGAGCAGGCGGCTGGTATGGCTATCGCGCATCCAAGGCCGCCCTCAACATGCTGCTCAAGTGTGCCGCCATCGAGCTGGCCCGGCGGGCCCCCGGCGTCAAATTGCTAGCCTTCCATCCCGGCACAGTGGATACCCAACTCTCTCGCCCGTTTCACGCCAATGTACCGCCAGGAAATGTGCAGAGTCCCGAGCTGGTAGCCGACCATCTGATTAACCTGATGAACCGGCTGCAACCGGATGGCGAGCTGAGCTTTCTCGACTGGCAGGGCAAACCTATCGAGTGGTAGAGGAACTCAAGAGACGCGTCAGCAGCGCCCGCAACCTCTTGATCACGGCGGGCTTGCCCGCCAGTTGCAACATCGCAGCCAGTCTTCCCCAGTCGGCATATTGCCAGATGGTGGCGATCAGCAGATAACGCTCATCCGGGGTGAGCTCGGCCAACCGGACCAGATTGCCCGCCAGCCACAACTGCAGGCTCGACTGGCTCAGTTCGAACGGCTTGTGATGCAGGGCAAAGCACTCAACCTCATCGCGCTCGTACGCGCCAAGCTCCGGCGCGGTGACGGTGCTGCCTTGCAGGCATTGCCATACCAACTCGGGATCCAATCCTTTCAGCTCGCCTGCCAGCAGGGTCGGCAACTGGCGAATGAAACGCTGCTGCCACTGATCCAACTCGGGCTCATGTTCGGGTTTCAGCGCCTTTAGCAGCAGGGCTGCGTGGCAGCCGCTGGCGGCATCCCGTTGCAGACCAATGCGCAGCACCGTCAGTCCTGCCTTGCGCCAGAAGGGGAGCAGGGCGGCGCTGGCCGAAAAGGCAGAACCGAGGTAATCGATCCCCACCTGACGATAATGCACTTCAAGCCTGCCAAGCAACAGCGAACCCAGTCCGTGCCGGTGCAGCTTGGGATGGATGGCGATACGCATCACCCGGGCGTAGCTGCGCCCCCCCGCCGTTTTGAAACCGGCGTGGGCCAGCAGCGACTGGGGCAGCAGATGGCCGCGCGGACGGCGGCGACCGGCCCAGATCGCCTCGGCCAGCTCGGGCTCTATCTCCCCTTCCCGCGCCACCAGCGCCACTCCCAGCAGGCTCGCATCCTGCTCCAGCAGATGGATGTCGAGATCCGGACTCTCAAGCAGGGACCTGAGATCGCTCGGCGTAGTCTGGTAGTGAGCCAGCACCAACAGGCCGAACAGCTGGTTGAGCAACTCCTCGTCGCTCGCCAGCGCCTCTTGACTGACCAGACGCCAGCTCGGGCTGGTCGGCGGCAAGGGAGTTGCCACTTCGGCATTGAGGCCGAGCAGACGGAAAATCAGCGGCTCCAGCGGATCACGCTCACTCCAGCGAATGGGTTCAGAGAGGCGGATCTCCTGCCACTCCGGGGTCTGGCTATCGAGCACCCGTTTGAAGCGCAGGTGAAAACCGCGCCCCGTCCCCTCGTAACCGTGCTCGGTAGTGGCAAACACGATGCGACTGTGGCGGGCCAGTATGGCCTCGAGCAGCGGGGTCGGAATGGCGGCCGCTTCATCCACCAGCAGCAGATCGGGATTAATCGCCTCGTGCACCAGCCGATCCGGCGAACAGTAGCTCAGCCCGGTCAGCTGTTCCGGCGTAGAATCTAGCCCGCAAGCGGCGTGGGCAAACAGGGTCGCCACCGTTGCCTGCGAGGGTGCCGTAACAACTATGTTCAGCCGGGGCTGCTGGCGCAGCAGCTCGGCGGCAGCCAGGCCCAGCAGCGCACTCTTGCCACGACCGCGGTCGGCACTCAGCACCAGCGGCCGGCGGCGATGACCGTGCAACACCTTGTGGATAGCAGGTAGTGCCTGTTCCTGATCGCAGCTCAGTCTGCGTTCGGGCCCAAGCGGTTGCCACGGCTGCGAGCAAACCGGCGGCTCCAGAGAGAGGGCTGGATCACCTTCCAGCAACCGCACCAGTCGGGCGATAAAGCCGTGGCCGGCCCGGCTCGCCTCTTCCGGCTGGGCCACCAGCCGGATCCGGTCAGGATCCGGCCATGCAGGCCACTCTACTCTTGGCGGCGTCAGCAGCAACAGCAAGCCACCGGCGCATAGAGTGCCTGCCAGCGCCCCGAAGGCATCGGGGTGAAAGCCGCTGAATGCATTGAATACCAGCGTGTCGCACTCCTGACCGAGCCGCTGCAGCGCCTTGGCAGCGGGTTGAGGGGCATAGCACTCGGGCCCGGCACCCAGCCAGAAGACGGTCTCGCCGAGCAGGGATTGGGCGCGGGCAATGCACTCAGCCTCCTCCCCCTCCAGCCAGATCAGGCGCCGCTCACCGGCGCGGGCCAGCGCCTCGCGCAGCAGGGTGACCTCTTGCAATGTCATGAAGCTTGGCTGTCAGCCGGTTTGCGGGGCTCGAACATGCGATCTCCCATCTGATCGATAAAGGTGTGGGCCTTCTGCACCATGAAACGCTCGGCATCGGCCGGATTGGCAAACAGATCGGAGCGGATGAAACGGTGGGTTTGCAGCACGCCGTCCAGCTCCTTGGTGATACGCCCTGCCAATCGGTACTGACCCCCTTCCGCCATGGGCTCCGGATAGATGAGATAGCCGGCATATTCGGTGGGAGTGACTTCCGGCGCCTTGGTCGGCTCGCCCCCGAACAGGGCACTGAACAGTTTCTTGAGCATGGTGATCTCCTCTGGTTGCCAGCATTGTCCCCAAGGGGTTGCACAGTGGCAAGCAGGGGATCTTATTACCAATGGTTATTTGCACTACGAACCATTCTCATTTAGATTTCATCTCATTCCACAAGAGGTGACCATCATGTACGTCTGTTTGTGCCGCGGCATCACAGATACCCAGATCCGCAAAGCGGTGCAGTCAGGTAAAAGCGAATTCCGCCAGCTCAAGCAGTCGCTCGAGGTGGGCGCCCAATGTGGCAAGTGCGTGCGCATGACCATGGAGATCATCGCCGCCGAGCTCGACAAGCTGGAGCAGGAGCAACCCGTGCTCTACTACGAAGTGGCGTGATCCGGACACCTCTTTTCTGATGCGACCCGCCAACAGGGTCACCCCTTTTCTCAGGCGAGCTGGCTCGCCAGACCTCTTGTTGTCACTTTTCTGGACTAAGCTCTAACGATCGGAGCCTCAGGCACGAACCAAGGAGCACTGTCGATGAAAGGAGATCCCAAGATCATTGCCCACCTCAACAAGGTGCTGGCCAATGAGCTGATTGCCATCAACCAATACTTCCTGCACGCCCGCATCTACGATGACTGGGGCCTCAAGGCGCTCGGGCACAAGGAGTATCACGAGTCTATCGATGAGATGAAACACGCCGATGAACTGGTCAAGCGCGTGCTGTTTCTCGAAGGGCTGCCCAATTTGCAGGATCTGGGCAAGCTGCGCATCGGCGAGACCGTCGAAGAGATGTTGCGCTGCGACCTCTCGCTGGAGATGGATGCCATCCCCGACCTCAAGGTAGCCATCGCCTACGCCGAGTCGGTGCAGGACTACATCAGCCGCGACCTGTTCCAGGAGATCCTGGAGGATGAGGAGGAGCACGTGGACTGGCTGGAGACCCAGCTCGATCTTATCGATCGCATCGGGCTGGAGAACTACCAGCAGTCGCAACTGCATCACGGCTCCTGAGCCAGCAGGCCAGCAAGCAAAGAGACCCGCCAGCGCGGGTCTCTTCATTTGAGCAGCCATGACCCGAAAACTTTTCGACAGGATCACAGTTAATACGCCCGACACAGCATCTGTCATGGCTTTCGATTAGGATACGACTCTCTTCCAATAACAATGCTACGGACGATTTCCATGGAACAGATTGCACGCGAGATGGCGCCCCACAAACGGGTGGCACTGGTCGCTCACGACAACATGAAAACCCCTCTGCTGAACTGGGTCATGCGCCGCAAGGAGGAGCTCAAGCTCCACCACCTCTATGCCACCGGCACCACCGGCACCATGCTCGGCAAAAAGGCCGAGCTGCCCATCACCTGCCTCTTCTCCGGCCCCATGGGTGGCGACCAGCAGCTTGGCGCCCTGATTGCCGAAGGGAAGATCGATGTGCTGATCTTCTTTTGGGATCCCCTCAATGCGGTGCCGCACGACCCGGATGTGAAGGCGCTGCTGCGACTTGCTGCGGTGTGGAACATCCCGGTTGCCACCAACGAAGCGACCGCCGACTTCATCATGGACAGCCCCCATATGCGACAGGCGTTCAGCGTGCAGATCCCGGACTACGCCGGCTACCTCAAGGCGCGTACCGAGTGATCGGCTAACCCGTCATGCAAGAGGGCCGCAACAAGCGGCCCTCTTTAATTGGGAAAATGCATCAGCCAGGGAAACAAATCGACGCTGGCTTATAGCGCCCGGGCGAGAATGCGCGCCACCCGATCCGGGTCGATATCCTGCTGCTCACCGAGCGCGGTGCGCCCCACCCGCTTAAGGTTGGAGCAGACCGCCGGAATGCAACTTTCGCTGAGGCCATAGTCGGCCAGCCGGGTACCCAGTCCCATCTTCTGGAAGAACTGCTCGGTGCGGATAATCGCCTCTTCGATGCGCAGGGCCTTGTCCTCGCGGGTCGAATGCCACACCCGCTCGGCAAACTGGGCCAGCTTGTCCTGCTTCTGGCTCGCCCGCTCACGGAGCAGTGAGGGGAGCACCACCGCCAAGCTCTGGCCGTGATCCAGCCCATAGAGCGCCGTCAACTGATGGCCAATAGCGTGAGAGGCCCAATCCTGCGGCACCCCGCAACCGATAAGCCCGTTGAGCGCCAGACTGGCGGCCCACATCAGATTGGCCCGTACCTGATAGTTGGTCGGCTCCGCCAGCGCCCTGGGGCCGTTCTCCACCAGCACCTGCAGCAAACCTTCCGCCAGCCGATCCTGTACCTCGCCTCCCACTGGAAAGGTGAGGTACTGCTCGGCAATATGGACGAAGGCATCCACCACTCCATTGCCGGTCTGGCGCGGCGGCAGGCTGTAGGTGGTGGTCGGGTCGAGCACCGCAAACTGCGGCTGCACCAGCGAGCTTCTGAAGGAGATCTTCACATCCCCCCGGCTCACCACCGAGGTGGGATTGCTCTCGGAGCCGGTCGCCGGCAGGGTCAGCACACAGCCCATCGGCAGCGCCTTGTGCACGCTCGCCTGTTTACCGCAGATATCCCAGGGATCATCCCCCTCATAGCAGGCGGCCGCCGCAACAAACTTGGTGCCATCGACTACCGAGCCACCGCCGACCGCCAGCAGGAAGTCGATGCGCTCGCGCTTCACCAGCGCCACCGCCTCCATCAACAGCTCGAATCTGGGGTTGGCGCCGATGCCGGAAAACTCCTGCCACGTCACCCCTTCCAGCGCCCGGGTCAGCTGCTCATAGACGCCGTTTTGCTTGATGCTGCCACCGCCGTAGAGCACCAGCAGCCGGCTGCCGGGCGGGATCAGTTCGGGCAGGCTGGCGATCTGCCCCTCGCCGAAACAGATGCGGGTCGGATTGGCATATTGGAAGTTGTACACGGCGGACTCCTCGACTGGCTCAATGCGCGGACATTGTGCGCCTGTGGGGAGGTGAGGTCAAAAGAGGTGGCAGAAGCTTGCCCATCGGCGGTCGACACTGGCCCATCGGTGCCGACCGGGTATCTCACACAACAGTGACGGGATCAGGCGGTTTTGGCCTTATCTGTGGATGAGCTCTTCTTGCCGGTCAGGCGATCCATCGCCTCCTTGAGCATCGCCTCTCGCTGCTCGTTGAGCGGCTTGCTCTGCTCCGCCCGCTCTTCCGGCGTCAGCTTCTTGTTATCGGCGATGGTCTTGAGCTTCTCTTCGATCTCGTTGAACTTCTTGCGATCGAAGCCCAGCGCCTTGTCCACCAGCTGCTGCACCACGCCCCCCTTGTCGGAGCTCATATCCAGCGCCGGTGGCAACTTGTTGTTCTTGGCCAGATGTTCGTAGGTCAGCACCTGCTGGGCCTGGCCGGTCATGCGCTGGGTGGAGAGGCTGACCATCTCCTCCCAGCCACCACCCTGACCGCCGCTACTGGCACTGTTGAGGGTAGCGAGGGCGCGGTTGTTGGATGCGCTCTGGGCAAGCTGCTGGCTGTAGGGTTTGATATCCATGGGGGCTCCAATTCGGTGCGCATCTGCGGCAATGGGCACAGGCTGATCCGATCACATGGGGCGTCAGGCCCCACCATTATCAATTAAACCAGCAAGTTACAGGCCAACTTGTCAGATAGTGCGAGATCCAGAGATATGGCTTGTCTCACCACGTTCCCCACGCAAACTGGCGTCAGAATCATGACTCATCTGCTGCCAGCTCACGCTGTTTTGGCACATTTTGCCGTCCGCGCACCACGACGCCAGAGAAAAGTCAGGAACCGCAGCTCGATCACAAAATAAACAACCACTCAGGAATACAATTTTGGCGCACATCACAACCAGCCAGCCGTGTCATGGATGATCTGTTCGAAAAACCAATAACAGGCAGACCAATCTGCCGTGCTCGCTCCGCTGCCAGTTCGGAGTTGCAGCCTCCCCACACCTCATCCCCTCGTCTGACTCTCACTCACCGCAACCCTTCGGGTACACCTATGAAAAAACACACCTTGAGTCTTCTCTCCACCACCCTGCTCACCCTGCTTGGCACCAGTGCCGACGCCTGTACCGGCCTTATTGTCGGCAAGGGAGCCAGCTTGGACGGCAGCGTAATGATCGCCAGAAACGAGGATTTTGGCGTCAACAACTGGAACAAGTACCTCGCATTCCGGCCCGCGCAGCAGAACGAGGGCAAACTCTGGAAACTGGGCAACGGGCTGGAAGTGCCGATGCCCAAAGCATTTTTCGCCTACTCCGCCATCCACGACTGGGATGCAACCACCAGCGACCCGGCAGGCAAATATTATGAGGAGCGCGGCATCAACGAGTTCAACGTCGCCATCTCGGCCACCACCAGTGCCGAGGTCAACGACAAGGCCCAGAAAGCCGATCCGCTGCTCGAGAAAGGAGTGATTGAAGCCATCATCCCCACCCTGATCCTGCCGCAGGCCAAGACGGCCAAAGAGGGGGTCGAGCTGCTCGGCCGCTATGTGGAGCAATATGGTGCCGGTGAGGGCAACAGCCTCTATCTGGCGGATGTGAACGAAGCCTGGCTGATGGAAATTGGCTCCGGCCACCACTGGATCGCGGTGCGGGTGCCGGACGACAGCTACGCCATGGTGGCCAACGGCCTGCGCATTCACGGCGTCAATCTCGACAGCGCCGATGTGCTGCACTCGCCCAAGCTGCTGGAGTTCGTGCGCGAGCACAAACTGCTGGATAACGCCGACCCGAACGATTTCAACTTCGCCAAGGCGTTCGGGGTCATCGCCGACCCCTACAACGTGGATCGGGAGTGGCTCGGCCAGAACATGCTGACTGCCTCCCACAAACAGGCGACCCGGCAGGCGCAATATCCACTGTTTATGAAGCCGGATGCCCCCATCGCCGTGCCGGACGTGGCCAGGGTGCTGAGCGCCACCTATGACGGCACGCCGCTCGCGGGCAAGGCGGAGCGGCCAATCCGCGTCGATCGCCAGCTGGAATCCCACGTCATCCAGCTGCGCAAGGAGATGCCCAAAGAGCTGCAGGGGCTCATCTGGCAGAGCTATGGCGTGCTGGCCGAATCTGTGATGGTGCCGCTCTACAACACCCTGGAAAACTATCCCCTGCCCTATCGCACCGGCAGCGACAGCTACTCCGATGATTCCGCCTACTGGCAGTTCCGCAGCCTGACCGCGCTGGCCAACACCGATCCGGACAAATACCAGCCGCTGCTGCGAAACGTCTGGAGTAAGGAGAGCAGCAAGCTCTACAAGGAGGTGGCGCTGCTCGACAAGAGCCTCAAGCAGGCCTACGCCAGCGACAAGGCCACCGCCATCGGGCTGGCCGCCGACTACTCCTATGGCCAATTGGAGAAGACCTATCAGATGGCCAAAGACCTGCGCTACAAGCTGATGACGGATCTGACCAAGAGCAGCGAGAAGGAGTATTCGCCGGAGGAGTTCAAGAAGATCATGAGCCTATGAACGGCTCGCCAATGCAAAGAGGCTCCCACGGGAGCCTCTTTGTTTCAACCAATGCAGCGATCAGCGACGGCTGATATTGAGCGGGCCGAAGGTCTGGGCCACCGGCATGATCTCGATGCTGTTGATGTTGACGTGAGCCGGCTGCTGGCTCACCCAGAGCACGGTATTGGCGATGTCTTCCGGCTGGATAGCCTCCACCCCCTGATAGACGGAAGCCGCCTTGGCATCGTCACCGTGGAAGCGCACGTTGGAGAACTCGGTGCCGCCGCACAGGCCCGGTTCCACGTTGGTGACGCGGATGGCGGTGCCAGCCAGATCGGCGCGCAGGTTGAGGCTGAACTGCTTCACGAATGCCTTGGTGGCGCCGTAGACGTTGCCGCCCGGATAGGGGTAAGTGCCCGCGATGGAGCCGATATTGATGACGTGGCCGCGATTGCGCGCCACCATGCCCGGCAGCAGCAATCGGGTGAGCAGGGTCAGACCGCTGATGTTGGTGGCGATCATCTGCTCCCAATCTTCCAGATCCGCCTTGTGGGCCGGCTCCAGCCCCAGCGCCAGGCCGGCGTTGTTGACCAGCAGATCCACTTCACTCCACTCGGCTGGCAGAGCGGCGATGGCGGCGCGGGTAGCCGCCTTTTCCTGCACGTCGAATGCCAGCGGCAGAAACTGCTCGCCCAGCTCGTCGGCCAGCGCAGCCAGCCGTTCGGCACGGCGACCGGTACCGATCACCTTGTAGCCCGCCTGCACCAGCTGGCGGCTGATGGCTTTACCAAAACCGGACGAGGCGCCCGTTACCATTGCAATCATCTGAACCTCCATTATCTCAACCGATATTGTTATTTATGTTGTTGAAACCAATCTGATTTATTCATCGCTCAATTCACGTCCGGTCGCCTTGCGCCAGACAAATACCACCAGATGGAGCAGCAACAAGCCCGAGCCACCCAGCGCAAACAGCAGGCCGGTGAGGGCGTTAACCGAGGTATCGGCGCCGCACCACCACCAGACCAGCCAGCCACTCAGACCGATGACAAAGGTCTGGATGGCACAGACCGGGCAGCGCCCCAGCTTGGCTCTGATGGCGGTGGCAAGGCAGTTGTCGCAGCTCATCCTGCTCCTCGATTCTGCTCGTTCAACATGATCAGTTGGCCCGTGAAGACGGCTTGCGAGCCTGAGTGCGAGCCACTCTGCGCCGCTCACGCTCCTCGTCGCTCACCAGCGGCAGTACCAGCCGGTGCGCATGCTGGTCGCGGCCATAGTAGTCCGCCAGCCGCTGCTGGGGACGAAATCCCAATCCCTGATAGAGCGCCAGCGCCTCTTCGTTGGCATCCCCTACTTCGAGGCGAATCGCCCCCCATCCCGCGGCCTTGCCCTCGCAGATCACCTGCTCCAGCAGACGGCGGGCCCAGCCCAGACGACGCACCGTCCAGCGGATGGCCAGCGCCTGAATGACCAGCCGATCCCAGCCTCTGTGCTCCAGCAGGCAGAGATAGCCCATCAGCTGATGTTTCTCATCCAGCAGCAACAGGGTGCGCCCCTTGGCGTGGGCCAGCAGATAGTGCCAGCGGCTGCGGCCAAAGGCGACTTCGGGAGGAAAACAGTAGCGTTCCAGATTAACGATGGCGCCCAGATCATCGGTTCGGGCCGCACGTACGGTCAACACGGGGAGTCCTTGTTCGGTTATTTATCCTCAGCACCAAAAATGCGACTTGTATCACAAGTTACCAAGGCGTCATATTAGGCACTGTAACCTCTTGTTTCCCCTCGCGCCATTGTCGTGCTTGTCGGTGCATCGAAGCCCACTGGGGATCCTGCCTGTTCAGGCAGTCTGATCTGTGGAGCCGAAAATATGAGTACCTATGTCATCGTCGAAGAACTGGGCGACTGGCCTTGCCATGCCGATTATCTGCTGACCGCCCGCACCTATCTGCAACATGGCGTGCCGACCACCGGCGGTCGACCTCGCATCATCAACCTCTGTCGCAATCTGGAGCACCTGAGCGCAGGCTACTACTGCTCGCTGCTGGCCCAGGCCCGCGGCCACCACTGCCTGCCGGGTCTGCAGGCCATCAGCCGACTGCAACCCCAGCAGCCACCGGCCAAGCTGTGGCGCAAGGCGCAGGGGTGGCTGGCCCAGCAGAGCGAGGATCGGATCCGGGTGCGCGCCATCTTCGGCCAGTGTGAACAGAGCGAGCTGGCGGGGCTGGCCCGATACTACTATGGCCTCAGCCAGTTGCCGCTGCAGGAGCTGACCCTCAAGCGCGGTCGCCACGGCTGGTCGGTGCGCCAGCAGCAGAGCCTGTCACCGCTGGCGCTGAGCCCAAGCGAGAAAGAGTTGATGCTGCACCACGCCCAGGCGCTGGTGGGGGCCGGCGACGAGGAGCAGGCAGCGCCGCTCTACCAGCTCGCCATTCTGGTCGACCCCGATGATGGCCGTGCCAGCAGTGATGGGCTGGCGCTGGAGCGCTTTATCCGGGCTGCCGCCGCCCAAGGCATCCGGGCCGAGATCCTGCCACCGTCGGCCATCGAGCGGCTGCCGGAGTTCGACACCCTCTGGCTGCGTGCCGAAACCGCAGTCGGCCACTACACCTTCGAATTTGCCCACCGTGCCGAGCAGCTCAAGATGCCGGTGATCGATAGCTCCCGCGCCATCCTCGCCTGCAGCAACAAACTCTATCTCTACGAGCTGATGGTGCGCAGCGGCGTGCCCATGCCGCCAACCATGGTGGTGACCCGTCGCGGCCGCCACCACGTTGACGAGCTGGTGCAGCGGCTCGGCCTGCCGCTGATGGTGAAGGTACCCGACGGGGCGCAGGGGCGCGATCTCGCCATGGCCAGCGATGAGCAGCAGCTGGCCCGCCTGCTGGACGAGGGGCTGGGCCGCTCCGCCCTGCTGCTGGTGCAGAGCCGGATCCCCGCCGAGTTTGACTGGCGCATCGGCTTTCTCGACGGCTCGCCGCTGTTCGCCTGCCGCCGCTACCGGCCCGAACCCGGCAACCGCATTCGCCGCCGCAAGCATCCCCTCGACATGAGCCGCATCGAGGCGCTGCCGCTCAACGAGGTGCCGGAGCGGGTACTGCAGACCGCCCGCCGTGCCGTGCATCAACTCGGTAATGGCCTCTACGGGCTCGATTTGCGCCAGCAAGGGCGTGACTGCGTGCTGCTGGAGATCGTCGACAACCCCTGGATCCGCGGCGATATCGAAGACAAGGAGGCGCAGGATCTCTACGAGCGACTGGCCCGCGCCTTCCGCCAGCGGCTGGAAAACCGGGGCCAGAGCACCGCATAACCCCGCCATGACTTTGTCGCCCACAATGACAGAGAGGGCCCCACGATGGGGCCCTCTCTCATATCAAAGCGTGCTGTGGCTGACTTATTGCAGACGCAGGAAACGCCCGCTCAAGGGCGGTATCTCCACCGTTACGCTGCTGCCGCCGATAGCCAGACTCTCGCCACTTTGCAGATCCACCAGCGCACTGCCGCTGCGCAGCTTGCCCGCCGACAGGTTGTAGCTGAGCGCCGTGGTGGAGAGGTTGAGCAGGTAGACGACTTGCTCGCTCGCCGTCTGCTTGATGTCACCATAGAGGCTGCCATCGGCCACCAGTTTGACTCGCTCTCCCTGATAGAGGGCGGGGTGGGCAGCACGCATCGCCAGCAGCTGGGCGAGCCACTCTTTCAACTCAGCCTGTTCGCTACCCGGCACAAAACCGGTGACAGCGGGCACCTTGCCGTCGCTGCGGGCCACATGATCGTCGCACAAGCCCTGCGCTGCGCAGTCACCACCAACCTTGGCGGCAAAGCCCGGCACCTCGTCGCCAAACTCCTCGCCATAGTAGAAGGTGATGGGGCCGGAGCGGGCCGCCATAAAGCTGAAGGCTGCCTTGTGGCGCTGCCAGTACTCGGTCGACTTGAAATTGCCACGCTCCAGCAGATCACCAAAACGCACCAGATCATGGTTGCCCAGCATCAGGTTCGACATGGCGTGATTCGGGTAGTTCTCCACCTTGTTCCAGCTGGCGTCGAGCACGCTGGCCCCCTGCCCGCCCTTGCCGGACTCCTCCACCGCCAGCGCCTGCACGATGCCGTAGCGTAGCGGGAAGTCGAACGCAGATGAAAGTGCCGGATTGTCGCTGCTGCCGTAAGCCTGGGCGCGAATGTCGTCAGCCCCCTTCCACACCTCGCCCACCATATAGCCAAGGGTGCCCCACTGCTGCCCTGCCGCCTTGCGCGCTGCGCTGGCCTGCTCCACCTCGCTGCGAATGGCGCGCCAATCATCCAGCCCAAGCTGATAGGCCTGATCGAGGCGCCAGCCGTCGATGCCGTACTGTTCGACCCAATAGCGGGCTACCTCCTTGAAGTAGGCGAGGCTCTCCGGCTTGCTGTAATCCACCAGCTGGCCGGGATAACCCGCACCGCCGCTGGTGAGGGCTGGCAGACGCCCCTCTGGCGAGGGCTTGCTCACCCCCACCTTGTTGACGTGGCCAAACACCCCGTCGAGGAAGACATAGAGGCCGCGCTGGTGCGCCCCGTCCACCAGCTGTTTGAGCTTGGCATTGCTGCCAAAGTTGGGATCAACGGTAAAAAAGTCGCAGGCGAAGTAGCCGGTGGCATCGAGCTTGTTATCGCCGCCTTGCCCAGCGCAGGAGTCGAACACAGGGGTAAGCCAGATGGCGTTGACGTTGAGACTCTTGATGTGGTCGAGACTGTCGATGATCCCCTGCAGATCGCCGTTGTGCTGGGAGGGGCCATAGCCGACGCCATAGTTGGCACTGCCGTCACCATCGGCAAACGACTCCACCATTACCTGATAGATGCGCAGGTTGCAGGCGGGTTGATCGTCGCCATAGCAGGCACGACTGGCCGTGGCGACCGGAGGGTGGGTGACCGGCGGATTGACGACGGGGGGAGAACTCTCCCCACCTGAACTACCGCTGCCGCCGCAAGCCGCAAGTAACAGGGCGGCCCCGAGCAGGCCGCCATAGCGTAACGTTCCCTGTTTCATTGTTATGTTCCCGCTGTGAGAGCAGGCGTCTGATACGCCTGTTTTTCACCATGATAGCGATGCTCACACAGCGGTGTCTGTGACTGAAAACGTTATCTGACTCAACTGGTTAGAGCACCCCTGCCGAGACAAAACGGTAGTTGAGCGAGAGCCAGTAGGAACGGCCCGGCTCGGGGATGCGGCCGCTCTGCTCATAGCCCAACCCCGCCTGACTGGCGTGCACCGACTTGGAGAGGTGCTCGTAGTAGAAGGTGTCGAACAGGTTGTCCACCCCGGCCGAAAGCTGCCACCCTTTGGCAAACTGCCAGGCGCCGCTCAGGTTCATGGTGAAGAAGCCCGGAGTCTCCCCCTGATCCTGACCCGCGACCGTGCCGGAACCGACGTCCACCCGATCCTGCGCCGCCACCGCGCGCCCCAGCAAGGTAAAGCTCAGCGCCTCGTCCGGCTGCCAGCCCAACGCCAGCTTGCCATCAAGCGGCGGCATCTGGGCCAGCGGCTTGTTGTCGATCTGGTTTTCGCCATAGACCACCGCCAGACCACCATCGAGACGCCACTGCTCGGCAAACTGCCAGCGCCCCTCCAGCTCGCCACCCCGGGTCTGGGCATCGATATTGCGCACCTTGTTCGACTTGCTGTTGTAGAGCAGGTAGTCCTTGATGTCGGCGCTAAAGAGGGAGAGGGTCAGGTCCAGCTCGCGGCTGCGCAAAGCCAGCCCCGCATCCCACTGACGGCTGCGCTCCGGGTTGAGGGTGAACGGGGTGCTGTCCTTGCTGCGCTCCCAGTAGTCCGGCGCCCGCTCTGCCTGCCCCCAGGCCAGATAGCTGGACCAGCGGGGCGACCACTGGTACTCGTAGCGGCCAAACCCGCTGTTCAGGGTCAAGGTATCGCTGTAGAGGGTCTGTTCACCAGCGCCATAGCGGGTGGTCTCTACCCTATCCTGACGGTAACCGCCCTTGTAGCTGTGAGCCCCCTGCTGACGACCCAGTTCGGCGAAGCCGCCCTGCTGCTCGAAACGCAGGGTGCGCTGACGATCCTTGGCGGCATAGTCGACCCCACTCCGACTGCGGTGCTGATCCCGATTGCTGTCGAACCCGGCGGTCAGCAGCCAGTCGGCAGGCAGGGCGATATCGTTGGCCCAGCGCCCGCCGGTATTGCGGCGATCCGGGTTGGAGAGCATCCTCATGCCGCTGTTTTGCCGCAGGCTGAAGTTGTCCATGATGTGGTCGATGTAGTTGTCCCACAGGGTCAGCTCGCTGCGCTGCCAGTGAGTGGTGATCTGCTCCTGCTTGAGCTTCAGCCCGAAGGATTCGCGATCAAACATGGGGCCATCCATGGTGCGATCCGCATAGGCGGCGCGGGCATTGCTGCGCTCGGCGGTGAGTTCCAGCCAGGTGTGCTCCCCCGGCGTCCAGCCCAACTGGGCGGTGCCGTTCTCGCGGCGATAGAAAGATCGCACCTTGTTACCGTGACCATCGCGGTAATCGTCGCTGTCGGAGTGGGTGAACTGGCCGCGCAGATAGCCATCGGTCGAACCCGCCGTCATATCCACCATCTGGTCATCGCGACCAAAGCTGCCAAAGAGGGCCGAGGCATCGGCCTTGAGGCCCGGAGCGGTGAACTCGGGCCTGTCCCGCTCGAACAGTACGGTTCCCGCCAGGGTGGCACCCTGCTCGAGGGATTGCGGCCCCTTCAGCACCCGGATCCGGTCAAAGGATTGGGGGAACACATAGGCCGTGGGCGGATCCATGCGGCCGCCACACCCACCGGCCAGCATGCCGCCATCCATCTGCACGTTGAGGCGGGACATCCCCATCCCCCGCAGCACGGGGTCGCCACCGAGCCCCCCTTTGCGCACCATGCTCATGCCGGTGATATTCTTCAGATAACCGGCGCCGTCGGCAGCGGGCATGGGGGAACCGGGCTTCTTGGGATCCAGTGTCACCTCCAGGGTGCTGGCGGGGCGGGTTGCCACCACCACCATGGGATCCAGCTGTTGAACCGATTCCTGACTGGCAGCGCCGTGACAGGCGAGCCCACCAACCAGCAGGGCAAGGGGTGTGCGCATATGACAAGCCATACATTTTCCTTATGTATTTGTTTGTTTTGTTATTTTCATTCAATCAACCAAACCTTTCAGCAGGGGAAAGGTTTGCCATCTGGCCGCAAAAAAGGCCTGCGGCGCGAAAGCGGCAAGCCTCTGTCAGATGAAGCGAAGGCAAGTTGGCAAAATGTTGCGCAGG
The DNA here is from genome assembly GCF_040907905.1 of Aeromonas sp. s13. Classification (NCBI taxonomy): domain Bacteria; kingdom Pseudomonadati; phylum Pseudomonadota; class Gammaproteobacteria; order Aeromonadales; family Aeromonadaceae; genus Aeromonas; species Aeromonas sp. s13. Next base: position 45,951 of record NZ_JBFOCS010000071.1, read on the forward strand.
TTTTACCCAAGTTGGCTCAGAAAGGCAAACGGGCAAACATTCCAGTAACAGGAATCTGGCGTTGGCTCACAAAAAATGGGGATTAGCTGAAGGCTTCCCGCTCATCGATGGGAGAGATGAGGTGATAGACCTCATGGGCTGACAAGGTACATCCGACGGGCCACTCCAGCTGGTGGTGACGGTTGATGAAGACCCGGGCGCAGTGACGCTCGCTCTCCAGCTTTGCAAACAGCGGCTGGGTTCGCCAGGGGGTCAGATCCAGCACCCCCGTGGTGCCATCCGATAACACCAGAAACAGGCGCCATCCCCGCACATACTCGACATCGATAAAGACCGGCATCCCTTCGGCTCCGATTGAGATAATTCGCGGCAATTATAAACACCAACTCCCCATCCATACACGCTGTGGCTCACATTTTACCCAGCAGATTATTCTGTGCTCATTAGTGGCGCGACATCACATTTTTAGATGATAAATGTGTTAATGCCGACTTTTAACAAACTTGAATGCAACCTTAACCAATTCGATCTGTCATAACCTCACAACAACTAAAAAAACGTCTGTGGACAGACGTTTAGAGTCTCATTCAGGAACAAACATGACAAATCTAAAACAGCGACTCGGCCCGTTCTGGCCCTTCGCCGTCTTCTGCGCGCTCGCGCTTTTTTCTCTCTCTTTCAGCCGAATCGCCCTCGGTCTCTGGCAACTGGAACGGGTGGATGCCGTGGCCGGTTGGCAGGAGATGCTGCTGCAAGGGATCCGGGTCGACTTTGCGACCCTCTGCTGGGTCTGGGGTGTCCCCGCCATGCTCACTCTGCTGCTGGCAGGCCGACATGCCATCGGCCGGGGCTGGCTGCAACTGATGCGCGTGTGGCTGACCGTCGGACTCTGGCTGATGCTGTTCCTCGAGATCTCCACCCCCTCGTTTGTCACCGAGTATGGCGTACGCCCCAACCGCCTCTATGTGGAGTACCTCATCTATCCGAAAGAGGTATTCGCCATGCTGTGGGCGGGCCGCAAAGCCGAACTGCTGCTGGCTGTACTCTTCAGTGGCGCCGTGCTGACCGGCGGTTGGTGGTTGAGCGGCCGTCTGGTGCGTGGCATCGGCTTCCCCCGCTGGTATCTGCGTCCGGCCTTCGCCCTGCTCATTCTGGCCATAGGTTTTCTCGGTGCCCGCTCCAGTCTCGGCCACCGCGCCCTGAACCCGGCCATGGTCGCCTTTGCCGAAGATCCGCTGGTCAACTCGCTCACCGTCAACTCCGCCTACTCCCTCTTCTTTGCCATCAAGCAGATGGGCGCCGAGGAGGATGCTGGCCAGTTTTACGGCGAGATGACGGAGCAGAAGGTGCTCGAGGTCATGCGCAAGGAGAGTGGCCGTCCGGCCAGTGATTTCAACTCCGAACTACTGCCCAGCCAGACCTTCAACGAGGCGAGCTTCCAGGGTAAACCGAAGAATCTGGTGATCCTGCTGCAGGAGAGTCTGGGTGCCCAGTTTGTCGGCTCCCTCGGTGGCCTGCCGCTCACCCCCAACATCGATGCCCTGTCGCAGCAGGGCTGGGCCTTCGAGCAGCTCTACGCCACCGGCACCCGCTCGGTGCGTGGTATCGAGGCAGTACTGACCGGCTTCACGCCAACCCCGGCACAGGCGGTGGTCAAACTCGGCAAGAGCCAGACCAACTTCTTCACCATCGCGGATCTGCTCAAACAACGGGGTTACGACACCAGCTTTATTTATGGCGGCGAGAGTCACTTCGACAACATGCGCAGCTTCTTCCTCGGCAATGGCTTCACCACCATCGTCGAGCAGAAGGATTTCGACAATCCGGTGTTCAAAGGGTCATGGGGGGCTTCCGACGAGGATCTGATGGCCAAGGCCGACGAAACCTTCAAGGCGTTGCACAAGGAGGGTAAACCCTTCTTCAGTCTGGTGTTCAGCTCCAGCAACCACGATCCGTTCGAATTCCCGGACAACCGCATCGAACTCTTCGAGCAACCCAAACAGACCCGTAACAACGCGGCCAAGTACGCGGATTACGCCATCGGCGAGTTCTTCAAGAGGGCGAAACAGTCCGAATACTGGAAGGACACCCTGTTCCTGGTCATCGCCGATCACGACAGCCGGGTCGGTGGCGCCAGTCTGGTGCCCATCCCCCGCTTCCATATTCCGGGGGTTATCGTGGGCGATGGCATAGTGCCGAGAAAGGATTCGCGTATCGTCAGCCAGATCGACATGGCGCCTACCCTGCTCTCCCTGATGGGGATCAGTGCCGACTACCCCATGCTCGGCAAGGATCTGACCCGCATGCCCGCCGACTGGCCGGGGCGCGCCATCATGCAGTACGACAAGAACTTCGCCCTGATGCGCGGCAAGGATGTGGTGATCCTGCAACCGGAACGGGCGGCAGAGGGCTATGTCTACGACAATGCCAGCGAGAAGCTGACCCTGGCGGCGCAGCCGGACGCCTTGAAGGAGGATGCCCTTGGTCTTGCCCTGTGGGGCAGCATGGCCTATCAGAAGAGTCTCTATCAGACGGCCAAGGATGAACGCACCGCAGCCAATTGAGCCGCTCGTGCTGCTTCAACCCATAGCAGAATAGAAAAAACCGCCAGCTGGCGGTTTTTTCATCTCCCCATATTGTCGGCCCACTGGCCGCTATGGCTGGGGAAAGCAGGGAAGGGAGCGGCTGAACTTGTGCTCGAACACCAGCGAGGTTTCGAGGTGCACCACCTCCTCGCGGGAGGTGAAGTGATCAAAGACGAAGTTGCGCAGGTGCTCGGTATCGGAGACACACAGGTGCACCAGAAAATCATCCTTGCCGCCCATGTGGAACAGACTGATCACTTCGGGCAGAGCCAGAATGGCATCGCGGAAAGCATCGATGATCTGACGGCTGTGGCGGGCCAGTTGCAGGGAGACCATGGCCTGAATGTGGCCACCGAGGGCCTGATAATCCACTTCACAGTGCGCTCCCTTGAGCACGCCATCCTGCTGCAGCTTGCGCACCCGCTCCAGACAGGTGGAGGGGGCAACGCCCACCAGCGCGGCCAGATCCTTGTTGGTCATGCCAGCATCCCGAAACAGATGGGCCAGGATATCCAAATCCAGTTGATCCAGGTTTCTCATCTTAACTCCTTGAACCGCTCAATTTTTTAGACTCTGCCCGTAAACCGGGGCAAACACAACGGCCATTGACATCCCCCCTGCCCCGCCTACCCTTGGCGCCATTCACCGGCCGCAACCCTGCGGCCACCACGCGAGGATCCGCCATGCACCCGTATCACCCCTTCTGGAGCCTTGAGGTTCCCCGTGTCGACGGCCAGCTGCTGCTGACCCCCTGCCCCGGCACCCAGCAGGTGCCGCTGACCCTGGCGCTCGATCAACTGCGGTTGGCCGGTGCCCACGGGGTGGTGACCCTGATGACAAGCGCCGAGTTGATCCGACTCGAACTGGCGCAGCTCGGCCAGCAGGTCGAACACGAAGGGATGCGCTGGTTCCATCTGCCCATCGAGGATGATCTGGCCCCCGACACCGACTTCGAGGCGGCCTGGCAACAGGCGCTGCCGCAGCTGCGCGAGCTGCTGGGGGATGGCAAACATCTGGTCATCCACTGCAAAGGGGGCAGCGGTCGTACCGGTCTGGTCGCTGCCGCGCTGCTGATGACCCTCGGCCAGCCACAGCAAGAGGCGATGGCCACCATCAAGGCCCACAGACCCAAGGCGTTTACCCTGGCCTGCCACCGCCAATGGCTCGACCAGCTGGCCAAGCGGCTGGCGCAGGGCGACTGACTACTTGCCCCCCTGGTCGTAGGTAAAGACCTTGCCGATATCCTCCACCCGATAGCTGGTGAGCTGATAGACGTAGTAGTTGAGCCAGTTGGCAAACAGCAGGTGACCGTGGCTGCGCCAGCTGGCGCGCGGGGTCTTGCCCGGATCGTTATTCGGATAGTAGTTGACCGGAATGGCCGGTTCGAGCCCTGCCGCCAGATCCCGCTGATACTCCCCGTCCAGCGTCAGGGCATCGTACTCCGGGTGCCCGGTGACAAACACCTGACGACAATCCTTGGTCGCAGCCAGATAGACCCCCGCCTCTTCTGACTCGGCAAAAATCTGCAAGTCGGTCTGGGCGCGGATCAGATCGCCATCAAACGCCGCGTAACGGGAGTGCGGGGCGACGAACTCGTCATCGAAACCGCGCAGCAACGGCTCGTGCTCATCGAGGCGATGGTGGCGGTAAACCCCGGAGAGCTTCTCGCCGTGGGTCTGCTTCTCCATGCCATACAAGGCTTTCAGCGCCGCCTGCACCGCCCAGCAGAGGAACAGGGTGGAGGTGACATGCTGATGGGACCACTCGATGATCTCGACGATGCGCGGCCAGTAGACCACCTCTTCGAACTCCACCAGCCCGAGCGGCGCCCCTGTGATGATCATGCCGTCGTAGTTATTGCCACGCACCTGCTCGAAGTCGTGATAGAAGTTCTCCAGATGGGCCTGCGGCGTGTTCTTTGACTCCCTGTCATCAATACGCAGCAGATCCACATCCACCTGCAGCGGCGAGTTGGAGAGCATCCGCATCAGCTGGATCTCGGTCTCAATCTTCTTTGGCATCAGGTTGAGGATGAGCACCCGCAGCGGGCGGATGTTCTGGGTGACGGCCCGGGATTCCGTCATCACGAAGATGTTCTCCTGCCCCAGCACTTCGGCGGCGGGTAACTGATCCGGGATCTTGATCGGCATGCTTACTCCCTGTACTGCATCAGTAAATATGTCTGGACATCCAGAAGCCTATAATAAAGCTCCTGCCCTGTCATCAGATACCTTTTGTATTCACCCCCGCCTTTGACTAGCATACGGCTCAGTGTGTCTCCTGCTTCCAAGATAATGACCGGTATCAAGATTTCCGTAGATCGACTGCAAGTCGGCAACTATGTATCCCTGCCACTGGGGTGGCGCGAACACCCGTTCCTGTTTTCCAGCTTCAAGATCAAAAGTGAAGAAGAGATCGAGCTGATCCGCCGTCTCGGCCTGAAACTGGTCACCATCATTCCCGACAAGAGCGACGTTCCGCCCAAGCCCCTCAATCAGGTACAGCCTCAGCAACAAGAGAGCGCAGACGCCGCCCAACGCCAGGCCCAGATGCAGCAGGAGAAGGATCGCCGCATCGAGCAGTTGCAACTCTATCGCCGCAATCTGCAGCAGTGCGAGAAACAGTTCCAGCAGTCGCTGGCGCAGGTGCGCAGCGTGATGAGCAAGATCCAGTCCCGCCCCCTCAATGCCATCGGCGAGGCGCAGGAGCTGGTCAACGCCATGACCGAGCAACTGCTCTCGGTGGACGAGATGGTGCTTCATCTGGTCTCCGACAGCGAGGATGGCAACAACCTCTACTTCCACTCCCTCAATGTGAGCGTGCTCAGCATGCTGCTGGCCAAGGAGTGCTGCATGACGGCCGACGAGATCCGTCAGGTCGGCATGGGGGCGCTGTTCCACGATATCGGCAAGCTGAAGATCCCGAGCCAGATCCTGCGCAAGACCGAGCCGCTGACCAAGCCGGAACAGAACCTGATGGCCCAGCACCCGCGCTATGGGCTGGATCTGCTCAATCTGGCCAAGGATTTCCCGGCCGAGGCGAAGGGGATCGTGCTCCATCACCACGAATATCTCGATGGCAGCGGGCCGGAAGGGCTCAAGGGTGGCCAGCTCGATCCGCTGACCCAGATGGTGTCGCTGATCAACGAGTACGATAACCTCTGCCACATGCAGGCCAAGGTGCCCTACTCGGCCCTGAGCGGCCTCTACAAGCAGCGCAAGGCGCAGTTCAATCCGGAGTACCTCAGCATGCTGATCCGGTTGATGGGGATTTATCCCCCCGGCAGCGTGGTGCAACTCTCCAATGGTCAGGTGGGGCTGGTAATGTCGGTCAACGCTTCCCGCCTGCTCTACCCCTCGGTGCTGGTCTACGATCCGCGCATTCCCCGTCAGGAAGCCGCCATCATCGACCTGCAGCAAGCCGAACTGTCGATCGCCAAGGTGATCCACCCCAAACGGCTGCCGCCCGCCGTGTTCGAGTACCTCAATCCGCGTACCCGGATCAGCTACTACTTCGAGCACAACAAAGCCTGATTGTGTTGGCCCGAGGCCAACCGTTGCCACCCGTTTAATCCAAGGAGCCAGCCATGCGTATCGAGATCATCAGCACCGGAGACGAAATAGTGACGGGCCTGGTGGTGGATACCAACGCGGCCTGGCTCAGCGCTCTGCTGCTGGAGCAGGGCTGGCAGGTGCGCCGTCGCCTGACGGTAGGGGACAACCTCGCCGACCTGAAAACGGTGCTGCAAGAGAGTGCCAGCCGCGCCGAGGTGGTGCTGGTGTGTGGCGGGCTCGGGCCCACCGCCGACGACCTCACCGCTCAGGCGGCAGCCGAGGCCTTTGACCAACCGCTCACCCTCTTCCCCGACTGGCTCGCTGCCATCGAAGCGCGCTACGCCAGCCGTGGCCGCCCCATGGCACAAAGCAATGCCAAACAGGCCTGGCTGCCACAGGGGTGCGAGATCCTCGACAACCCGGTCGGCACCGCCTGCGGCTTTGTGGTGCGAAGTGGCCAGAGTCAGCTCTTCTTCACCCCGGGCGTGCCGTTCGAGTTCAAACAAATGGTGCGTGAGCACATTCTGCCGCGCCTCAAACAGCTGGCCGGGGCACAAGTCGATACCGAGCTGCGTCGCTTTTACACCTTCGGCGTCTCGGAGTCGGCGCTCAGCGATATGCTGGATGCCGACCCCTGGCCAGCCGGCATCGAGCTGGGTTACCGCTCCTCCATGCCCCTTATCGAGCTGAAACTGATCGGCCACGGCGCCAGTACCGCTGACATGGAGAGTGCCGAGCGCCGACTGCTGGATACGATCCGCCCCTGGCTGGTTGGCAGCGGAGATACGGAACCGGCGCAGCAGATCCTGGAGCTGCTGCAAGGCAAACCGCTGGCTCTGCTGGAGGGAGAGAGTGGCGGCACCCTGCTGGCGCTTTGTCACGGCCATCCCCGGCTGAAGGCCAACTTTAGTACACAACTGGCCGATGAGCTGGCACAACTGCCGACAACCGATACGGGCCTGCAACTGACCATTGGGCGAGAGAGCGCAGAGGGGGTGCCACTGCTGCTCTGCGCCGATGGCATGCACATCGGTCAGACGGTCAAGGTCAGCCACCCAGACCCGGAGAGCCGCCGCAAGATCCTCGCCTTTGCCGCCCTCGACATGCTGCGCCGCCATATGCTGGGTGAGCCGGTGCTCGGCGATTACCTCACCCTGGCCAGAACAGCCCAGCGCAGCTGATAACCACCTCCCCCCTGCCAGCGGCCTTATGTCGCTGGCGCTGTGCTCAACCTTTTCACGCCATTGCCAAACAGCCCCCATATTTATCCGGCCGCCATCACCGATTTGACTTCAATTCATTGACCATTCAGAGGAAATATCTGAATACTGCCCACTCTCAGGGTTGGCGACTCGCTTTATTAATCATTGAGAGATTAAATGACAGTAGAGGAGCGAGCCGATCGTTCCGTTCTCATCCAGCAAGGAGATGCGGTGTTAAGCAAAGAGTGGTTGCTGCTATCAAGCGATATGGAACTGGTCTGCCTGCGGATTGCCGCCGGTCTCACCAAACCTGTCACGGAACAGGATGTGCAGGCTCTGCTGCTCGCTTCCAACTGTCGCCGCTATCAGCCGCTGCCCGAGGGGATCAAACAGGCTATCAGCCTGCTTAATACCCTGCTCACCAACCCTGCCGCCCCCGTCCCCGCCAACCCCATCCCTGTCGGCAAGCGTCAGGATGCCCGACTCGCCGTAATAGTGGAGAAGGATCGCATGAGCGCCATCGCCCAGATCACTGCCGACTGGGGTGGCAAGTATGTGACGCTGGAACAGCTGCAAGAGGCGATCGCCATCAGCGAAATCAAACAGGGGGTGAGTGAGCAACTGCTCACCGCTGCCATCCAGTCAGCTAAGGAGGCCGCCCCCGGCAGTCAGCTCAAGCTGGTGATTGCCAACGGCCAGCCTGCCGTCAATGGTCAGGACACTCGCTATGAGCGGCTGGTGGAGACCCCGGCCGAACGGATCCTCAAACCGCAGGAGCTGGGGCATGGCAAGGTCGACCTGCGGGATCTCGGCTCCATCGTCACCGTCAAGGCCGGCGCTCCGCTGATGCGCCGTCATCCGGCCACCGTCGGGGTACCCGGTTTTACCGTGACCGGTCAGGACCTACCAGCCAAGGATGGCAAAGACAGTCCGATGAGTGCTGGCGAGGGCACCTTTATCTCCCCCGACGATCCCGACCTGCTGATTGCCGGTCGGGCTGGCCTGCCCTGTCAGGAGAAAGCGGGCATGAAGGTGGACGAGGTGCTCAGCGTCAAACAGGTGGATGCCCGCCACGGTCACATTGATTTTGAAGGGGGCTTAATCGTCAGCGGCGACGTCAACCCGGGCATGAAGATCCGGGTCAGCGGTGACATCGTGATTGGCGGCTTTATCGAAGGGGGCTGGATCGAGGCGGGGGGCAGCATCACGGTACGCCACGGCATCATTGGCCGCCGCAACGAGCAGGGAGAGTACCTTTGCCAGCTCAATGCACAAGGGGAAATCCACGCCAGCTACGCCCAGTATGCCCAGCTGGAAGCGGGGGGGGATATCCAGATCCAGAGCCAGCTCAGCCACTGCTACTCCCGCAGCGGACAAGATATCAAGGTAGGCGATAGCAACATGCGCAAAGGCACTCTGCTGGGGGGCACCAGCATTGCCAATCGCCTGATCATGGCCCCCAGCCTGGGGGCCGAGGCCGCCAACCATACCCGGCTGCAGATCCTTGGCGGCTACTTCACCCACAAGGAGCAGGAACACCAGCTCAAGCTGCGCCAGCAGGCGTGTCAGGCCCAGCTGGAGAAAATCAAGGAGCTGGTCATGAAGTTGCTGCAACTGCCCGGCGACAAGCGCAATCCGGATACCCTGCGCAAGCTCAAACCGATCCGGGACCATCAGCTGGCCGAACTGGCCCAGCTCGATGAGCAGCTCACCGCCAACCAGGAGGAGCTGCGAAACTTGATGGCTCAGATGGAGGTCATTGCCACCCAGCACCTCTACTCCGGCATCGAGGTCGAGATGGCCAGCTTCAAACGCAAGGTTACCATCACCCGAGGCCCTACCCGCCTGACTATCCATGATGAAACCCTGGAGATGACCCCTTACGAGGGGCACAAATAGCTCAACCTACACGGACCGCTCTCTGTGCCGACCGTGATCCCGCCGCCGATTTTCGCTACACTCGCCACTTCCTTGGCCCCACCGGGCGGGCCACCCAGACTCAGGTAGTGAGAGATGTACAAGCTGATCGCATTGGATATGGATGGCACCCTGCTCAACCCGCAGGGCCAGATTACTCCCCGCACCCACGCCGCCATCAGCGCCGCGCGCGCCAAAGGGGTAACCGTTGTGCTGGCCTCCGGCCGCCCGCTGGAAGGGATGAGCCGCTATCTGGAAGAGCTCGGCCTCACCACAGAGCATGACTACGTCATCTGCTACAACGGTGCTCTGGTGCAACAGGTGGCCGATCAGCGCATCATCCGCAGCCAGCTGCTGACTGGCAGTGACGCCAGCGCCGTCGCCAAACTGGCTGACGAGCTGGAGGTGAACGTCCACGGTTTCTCGGTGACCCAGGGCCTCATCAGTCCCCGTGTCAGCACCTACACCGAGCACGAATCTCGCCTGATCGGCATGCCGATCAATCTGATCGACTTCGCCACCCTGCCTGCCGACGAGCAGATCATGAAGGTGATGATGATCGACGAGCCGCCCCAGCTCTCCCGCGCCATCGAGCGACTGCCTGCAGAGCTCTATGAGCGCTATACCGTGGTACAAAGTGCCCCCTTCTTCCTCGAGTTCATGAACAAGCAGAGCAACAAGGGAACCGGCGTGGCCGCACTGGCCGATCACCTTGGCCTGACCGCCGCTCAGGTGATCTGCGTCGGGGATGCGGGCAACGATCGCCACATGATCGAGTACGCTGGCCTCGGTGTGGCGATGGGCAATGCCACCGACGAGATCAAGGCGCTCGCCCAGCACACCACTGCCCGCAACGATGAAGATGGCGTGGCTCAGGTGATCGAGCAGTTCGTACTGAATGCCTGATCGCAATCGAGCGCTGCTGCGTCCGATGAGGAAATAAAAACGGGGAGGCTGTCAGCCTCCCCGTTTTTTCTGGTCAGTTATCTGCGTGATGAGCGGTAATTCGCTCGCATCACTGGTTCGCCAGACACTGAGTATGGGAGCCCGGTTGCAGGTAAGGCGTCAGCAGAGGAGCCATCCCCTTGAGCACCTGCACCGGCAGCGCCGAGGTGAACCTGAACTTGTCAGACTGGCTACCCGGTACATAGGCGGTCAGGGTACCGAAGTGATCTTCACCCAGATAGAAGACGAAGGTTGCGGTGCGGTTGCGCGCAAGCGAGCTGGTCACGTTGCCATAACGACCCACGGTTTCAATCCGGTTATCCCCGGTCCCGGTCTTGCCCCCCATCTGCAGCACAGTGCCGTCCGGCAAGGTAAAGGCACCGGCGATACGTCTTGCCGTGCCCCCTTCAACGACTTTGGAGAGCGCACTGCGCAGGGCGGCCGCCACCTCTGCCGGCATCACCCGGGTGCCCTCGGTGTGCTGCGGCTCAAACTCGGTCTCGAAGGGCGTCCCCTTGGCGAACGAGAGATGCTCGATACGCAAAGTTGGCGAGCGGACACCGCCATTCTGGATAATCCCCATCAGCTCGGCCAGTGCTGCCGGGCGGTCGCCGGAGCTGCCCAAGGCAGTCGCCAGCGAAGGCACCAGATGGTCGAACGGATAACCGAGCTTGGCCCAGCGCTGATGGATATCGAGGAAGGCTTCAACCTCCAGCATGGTGCGGATCCGGCTGTCACGGGCACTGCGATGACGGGTCTTGAACAGCCAGCTGTAAACCTCCTGCCGCTCGTCACGACTGGCCGCCACCGCGTCGGCAAAGGTCGCCTTGTCGAACTCCTTGAGATAGGCCAGCAACCACAGCTCCAGCGGATGAACCCGGGCGATGTAGCCCTGATCCGGGAGTGAATACTTGCCCGGGCCATAGCTCACATAGAGCTGATTGATCCGTTTCGCACTCAGCTTCTCCCGCGGCAGCCGCTCCGCCAGGAAGGCAGCAAATGCGGCTTCGCTGGCTTCCGGTATCAGGTAGCGGTGAACCGCCGCCAGACGTACCGCACTCGGCTTGAGACCATCGAGGAAGGTATCGAGCTGCTCTTCGGGAGTCTTGCCGCGATATTTGCGCCAGAAGCGCAGCAGATAGGTCTGGCCCTCTTTGTCGGCAAATTTGGCCAGATACTCCTGACGACGGGGATCCTTGTCGTCCTTGAGCAACTGGGCACGGTTGCCCTCCTTGTAGAGGCTGTAGCGCACGATATCGCGCATCAGCCGCACAAAGGGCAAGTTAATCGACTCACGCAGAGAGTCACGCAACGTCGGAATACGATTGTTATCCTCGCGGCGGAAGTTGTTGAAGGTGTGCATGCCGCCACCGGTAAAGAACCCTTCGTTGGGGCTGGCGGAGTATTTGCGATCCAGCGCCGCTTCCAGCATCACAGGCAGGCTCTTGTCCTGAGCCGTCATCAGATAGGAGATGGCCCAACGGCTGAGGTTGTCCTGAGAGACGGCGGCCAGCTTGCGCAGATTCTCGACCGGCATCCCGGCATAGTTGTCGTGCAGCTCGGCCACGATCTCCAGATAGGTGGTCAGCACCCGCAACTTGGCGGTTGAGCCCAACTCCAGCTTGGAACCTTCGTTGATATCGAACGGCTGATCGGTGTTGTCGGTCTGCACCCGCACCTTGAACCCTTCCGGCGACTTCTCGAACAGGGTGAAGCTGTAGCGCACATCGCCCGTCTTCTCCGGCGAGAGTAGGCGCTCACCAAACAGTCCCACCTGAGCGGCAAACGTCGGGTCGGCCAGCTGTTGCAGATAACGGGAGATTTCGTTCTGCAGCGGCATGTTGAGGCTGGTATCGGCGGTCAGATCCATCCGGTCGAGGTCATAGAGCTGCACCCCGAGCTGACGGCTCAGGCGAGTACGGGCGACCTGCAACCCCTTGTTATTGTTCACCCGGGTGATAGCAGGGGACTGCAGGAAGTCACGGAACGTAATCTTGGCCTTGAGCGCCGCCTCCATCAGAGGTGGCGTGATCATCCCCTCCTGCACAAACAGGCGCAGGTAGCTGTCGGTCAGGGTAGCCAGCGCCTCTCGCCCCTGAGCCAGATAGTAAGAGGGACGGCGGTGCGCAATCATCAAAGAGACAACCTGACGCAGGGCAAGCCCCTGCTCGGCCAGCGGTGCGTTCTGGTTGCGGGCGGGGTCCAGCAGACGGTTCACGTCATCGACATTGGCACCAAACCAGACCCAGAGGCCATCTCCCAGACCATGCACCTCACCATATCCCGGCGCAGCCGAGAGCGGCACCGAGTTGAGATAGGCCCAGGCGACCAGTTTGCGCGCTTCGAGGGTTTCCGGCCCGAGACGATAGGCCCGTACGCTGGCAGAGGCCATCTGACGGATCTTCTCGGTCGGCGACAGGGTCAGGCCATCCGGCGAGTGGCGATACTTCTCCACCTGGGTCGCCAGGGTACTGCCACCGGCAGATTGATCCTGCATATCGAGCGCCTTGCCCACTTGAGAGAGCGCGGCCTTGGCAAAACGGGGCCAGTCGACCGCCGGGTTGGCCAACGGCTCTTCGTTGCTCAGCAAGTCGCGGTTCTCGATAAACAGCAGCGACTGGATGACGAGCGGCGGAATTGAGTCAAAATCCGGATAGTGATGGGTCGGATACTTGAATTGATAGAAGGGCTCGGCGCGGCAATCATGCAGCGTCAAACCGGCCTGCACCTTTTCGGTATAGGGCACGAAGAAGCCACGACTGGCGTAGTCATAGAGCGCATCGGAGAAATGCACCTGCTTGCTGACTTCATAGCCCCGCTGAAGCAAACGCTCCTGCATCATCGGCAGTTGCACATAGCCGAGCCGCTTGTCGAACGGGCCATCCTCAGGGAAGGCGATCTGCTTGCTCTGGCCAGGCTCGACCTGATAGGTGAGCTTGGCGGCATAGCGGGAGATCTCCTGAGATTGCAGCTTCGAGGTTTTCATCTCATAGCCAACCAGAGCGATCACCGCCCCCAGGCACAATAAAAAGAGAAAACAGAACAGCCAACGCCACCAGGGACGGCGCTTGCGCTTTGGGTTCCCGTCCGAGGTCTGGACAGATGAATCTTGAGATGCCACTTGTGTCAAATCCGTCTGTTCTGATGCGCCCATATCAGCCCCACCATGGTTGCGCAATTTATTGTGTTTCACTCAAGCTTAGTCTTTTCAAGTCAATGGCTTGAAACTATTGACCGCTTTGTGGTGATGGTAACAGGGCAATTCTAAAAAGGGGAGCCGATTGTTGCAGGAGTGGCAGAGATCCGAGCTGATAACAAAACACCGGCCAGTGGCCGGTGTCTCTTAAGCGAAAGCGCAACGCTTATTTGTGAGAGCTCATGCCCTTCAGTTTGGTGCTCAGCTCTTTACGCTCTTTGGAGAGCTCGGCGTTCTTGATGATGTGGTCATCCACGCGCTCTTCATAGTCAGCACGCATGTTGGCGATGATCGCCTGCACATCATCAATGCTCATACCCGGCTTGATATAGTCGCTCAGGTTGTCGAGCAGCAGCACGCGCTTCTGGTTGTCACGGATCTTCTTCTCGTTATCCGCAATTTCACGCTTGAGTTTGTTCTGGCGACGGGACATACGCACATATTCCAGTACATCGCTGAAGGTGGACTTGTTTACTTGTTCCATATCGATACCACTGACTTAAGGTTGATAAAAACTGGCCAAGTTACACCTGGAACCCGGCAAACTCGGCGCGGGACAGGCAAACTCAAGATGCCCTTACTCTACCGAGTTATAAGCGAGATACAACCCTAATCGCGCGCCATGAACAGAGTTTGGCCAAAAGTAAACCAGTTAAAATGGCCAGTAATCCATCAGATAAGGGCTTGATATGGATAGAAAATGGGGAAGATGGCAGGGTTTTAGTTCTCTTCCTGCAGATAAATGCTAACACTGGCGGTTTAACACGCTAAAAATACAAAAGCCCGGTCGTGAAGCCGGGCTTTTGTATTCGTTCTGGTGTGCAAATATGTGGGTCGCTGGGCAAAATCGCCCATAGCAAAAAGGCCTTCCTATCAGGGAAGGCCTTCAAATTAGTGGCGGAGCGG